>NZ_JANSIA010000015.1:0-32348 GCF_047461835.1 Synechococcus sp. R60.1
GGCTACCGTTCGCGCCAGCGGGCCGGAGGCCTTAAGCCCGCCCTGTACTGCGAAGCAGTCAGGGTCGGGTAGTTTACAATATGGTGATTAATTGTTAAAGCGTTAAAGCCGGGCAGAATGAGCACTTAGTACCGATGCTCCCCTACCCAGAGGCCGACCAATGCTGCCTTGCCCCAGGGATCCACTTTCACTTCTGCCCGCGTGGCTTCAGGGTAACGCCGAATATCCTCTTCCAAGGCATCTCCAATCGCTTCGGGAATAAAAAATTCTTCGATTCCCAACTTGAGCTGCTGCCCGTCAAACCAGCCTCGCAGCACTTTCTCTTCAGGCTGCAAATCTTTGGGCATCTCCCGGCTGACACCGATTGCTTGCCAAGGTTGAGTGGGATCCCCTGCGGGGGGAGCCAAGCGCAGATAAAGGATCCCTGGGGTCTCCAATTCAGGTGACCAACCCGGCAGTTGCTCTAGGGTGGAGCGTCGACCGACGACGTAGCCCAAGGCCACATACCGGCCCCGCAAAAGGTCATAGGGATCCACAGGGGCCGTTTGCAGGTAGATCGTGGTTCCGACAGCAAGAGTCAGCGCTTGCCGAGCCGGTATCAGCAGAACGATACCCAGCTGCAGCAGTAGGGGTAGCCAAAACCGCCATTTGGGCAGGAATCCCTTCCTAGAAAGATTCAATGGGCCAGCCATAGTAGCCAGAGAGAGTGACCTCTCTCTTATGGCACAGGTTCGCCGATCCCGGACAGAAGCGGGTAGAAGTGCCCCACCGGCCCCTGCCCTGACCCGATGGCCAAAGGATGTCGCAGCGCCTCCGTTACATAGGCTTTGGCCGCCACCGTGGCCGCAAAGGGATCCTTACCCCAGGCCATCTGCGCTGCAATGGCCGCCGAGAGGGTACAGCCGGTGCCGTGGGTGTGGCGGGTGGGGATCCGCTCTGTTTTCAGCACTTCCAGTCGCTCGCCATCGAACCACACATCCACCCCCTGCAGTTCCCCCGGCATACCCCCACCTTTGACCAACACCGCTCCACAGCCCAGGGTGCGAATCTGCTGAGCCGCCGTTTGCATATCCGCCAGGGACTGCAGCTCCAGCCCCGTTAAAATTTGCGCCTCATAGCGATTGGGGGTCAGTACCTGGGCCAAGGGGATCAGCCGCTCGCGGATGGCCTGAATGGCTTCATCTGCCAGCAACTTTGCTCCCGTGCGGGACACCATCACCGGATCCACCACCAGAGGCCGCAACGCCCAGCGCTCCACCTGACGGGCTACCTCCAGCACGATCTCGGCATTCAGCAACATGCCCGTCTTGATCCCTTGCACCCCAATGTCCTGCACCACGGCCTCGATTTGGGCGGCCACGGCTTCGGGGGGCAGCGCATCGACCCGGCTCACCCCAAGGGTATTTTGGGCAGTCACGCAGGTCAGGGCAGAGGTACCGTGTACCCGTTGGAAAGCAAAGGTGCGCAAATCCGCTTGGATCCCTGCTCCCCCACCACTGTCGGATCCAGCGATGGTGAGGGCGACAGGGGGGTGCTGCTCGGCCAGCAGTGGAGCCGGAGTTGGTTCAGATGCAGAGACAGACATTGGCCAAACGACAAAAATGGGCAAGGGTACCGATAGCCATTTCCATCAATCAATATGAACCATCTCTTTAACGTAGCAATGAAACTGTTGGTTCTCGATTGGTCTGAGACCACTGGGGTATTGGGAAAACTCTTGCAGACGTCTGTCAAGAAGCTGACTAAGAGTGAGTTGTCCTAGTCTAAATCCGAGTAGCCCTCATCAGTGGTGGCGACCACCTCAACCCAGGCTCTATCCCCCTCCACCGCCGTCAAGCTCCAGCGCAGAAGCCGAGCCGGCTGGCCCAGCTCCCGGTCAACTTGCTGACAGAGGGATTGCTCCAGTTGCGGGGCAGAGAGAGGCGAGCTCAACGGCAGAGATAGGTGCAACAAATGCAACTTCACAGGAGTCGAGAACTGATCTCGCCAAGGAAACAGACTTACTTTCGATAACTTCTAACACTAAGAATCCAACAATATAAACTAATGTAGTATTTTCAGATTAGGCTGAGACAGCCGGGCTACTGAGAAAAACCTTTTGGGCCCCTGCATTATTGCTCCGCAACGCTATTGCTCCGCAACGCTGACGCGAAGACGCGACCAAGGTTTTAGTTGTGGGTACAGTGTCCTAGTTTGAATCGAAATGACTACAACACCTACTAACAAGTAGACCTGAACAGAAATCCGGCACGGTTAGGAGCCAAACTGCAAACGGTAAACCTCTTCCTCTTGATCGGTCTCCACCTCCAAATCGGAGGTAGCATAGGCTACACACAGCAGCACAAACCCTTGGGCCTGCAGTTCTGGCCCAATCCCCATTGCCTCTGTCTGAGTCACAGATCCCGACTTCAGCCGCCCCGCACAGGTGGTGCAAACCCCCGCCTGACAAGAGGAAGGTAGCTCTATCCCGTGTTCAAGAGCAGCTTGTAAAACCGTCTGATCCGCAGAGGCAGGGAAGCGGTAGGTTTGGCCGCGGTGATGAAGGGTTACTTGATAAGCCGTAGCAGACATCAGGAACGGGCTCCCGACGGAGTACGGGTCACCGTCAGAGACTGTGGCTGGCGCATTTTCTTCACCAGAGCCTGGATCTTTTTGGCTCCTTCCTTTTGCAGGTCGGCGATGTAGTGGCCTTTGAGCCGCTCCGCCTCAGCTTCATCGGAGAAGGGGCCGTAGTAGTAGGTGCAGTCCTCGGTGGTGATCTCGATCCAGACCGACAGGCCGCGCAGCTTATCCAACAGATTGGCCAAAGGGTTGCTCACGGGATCCATCCCCCATTATTAAGTCTAGCAATCATTGGATGTCCTTTTGCAATCCCCTAGATTCTACTACTTTTATTGACGATTTGTTGAGGAATGTATCAACCTCAGGGCGTTTGAGGTGGTGGGGAGAGCGCTGCCGGTGGATTTCGTAGAGGGCAATGCCGGCGGCCACAGAAGCATTCAAGCTTTCAGTACGGCCTGCCAAGGGAATGGACAGCAGTTGGTCACAATGGCGCTGTGTGAGCAGGCTAATCCCTTCCCCCTCGGATCCCACCACCAAGGCAATGGGCCGTTGAAAATCGGCTCTATAGATGAGGTCAGTCCCTCGGCTGGTGGTGCCATAAACCCAAAACCCCTGCTCTTTGAGGTATTCCAAAGCCCGATTCAAATTCACCACCCGCGCCACCGGCAAGGTGGAGAGGGCTCCCGCCGCTACCTTCATCACCGTCGAGGTTACCCCTGCTGCCCGCCGTTGTGGGATCACCATCCCCTGCATGCCAAAAGCCTCCACACTACGGGCAATGGCTCCCAAGTTATGGGGATCCTGGATCCCGTCTAGGACTACCAGCACTGGATTGGGGCTGGCCTGCCGGCTTCTTTCCACCAAATCCTCCAGGGCCACGTACTGATAAGGCGTGGCTTGGGCAGCGATACCCTGGTGGTTGGCGCCAGCCGTGAGGGCGTTCAGCCGCTTTGGAGACACTTCGTCGATAACGGTGCCCCGCGCTTTGGCTTCTTCCAACAGAGACAAAAATTGGGGGCTGTAGCGCAACTTCGGCAAGATCCAAACCCGATTGAGGGTGGCTTGACTTTTCAAAGCAGCCAGTACTGTCTGGCGACCGTAGATAATCTCTTGCTCCAGCTCGGTCTGCGGATTCCCGTCGGCCTGAGGCTGAACTTCCCCTGGCAAGATCCCTGTCTCGCCAGTGGAGAGGCCGGGATCCAGCTCGCCTACTGGTTGAGGAGCCATCTTGCCTTGGGGCCACTGCCGCTGTGCGTTGCGGCGGATCGGCTTCACCGGAGCCTCTTGGGTGGCAAGCTTGGGATCCCCGTCTCGGCGTTTGGGCCGCTGTACCCGCTTGCTAACGGATTGCCCTGCCCTTCGCGGCTGCAGTTTGCCCGAGCGAGACAGCCGTGAAGCAGGTTTGCGCTGAGAAGTCTTGGGCATGGGCGTGGAAGATGGAAAGACGGAAAGACTATCCTAACCTTCCCACTCGCCTAGGGTCTCAGCCAAAACATCAGTGAGGGCGAGGATATGGCGCAGCCGTTCGGGATTGGCCAGGTAGAGATAGCCCAGAACTGTTTCCAGGCCGCTGGCGTTTTGGTAATCGGCCAGAGGCAGATGCCGGGGTGGGCGACCGCAGCCATTGCGACCCCAGCGGACAATTTCCTGCTCTTCGGGGTTGAGATGGGGCAACAGGGCCAACAGCAGCTTAGCCTGAGCCGAGCCGCGCACCCGCCTCACCACCTGCTGATGATAGCGCTCCAGTCGATCCGGAGGAAATAGCCGTTGCCGCCGCACATGCAGTTCGTAAATGGCGTCTCCCAAGTAGGCCAAGGCTGCGGGCGATAGGCGGCGAATCTCGGCCAAGGAGGGCCTTTCGGAAGTGGGCTCGAACAGCAGATCGTTCACAGCAGCTCACGAAAGATAGGCAGAAAAAATGTCTAGAACCGCTGTCATCGGCTCATTGCAGGATTCAGTCCATGCTAAGACAAGCTTCCTCTGGTCTGCTAGCCTGACTCGCGCTCTTTCCCCCCTTGCAGGTGATTTGGATCACGAGGCCCAGAGAGAAAAGGTGCTATCGAGTAGACAGGGCAAAGCCGGTTAAGGGGCTGATGTTATGAGCCTTGAAAAGCCAGTTGGAGTTACTGCCAAGAATCTGGAGAGCAAAATCCAAGAAATTGTGGGTGAGCTGGCCAGCGATCAGCGTGAAAGGCTGGAAGGTAAGGCCGAGCAAACAAAGGCAGCCACCCACCTTGGAGTCGAGGATGCTCGAGAAGCGATTAAAGACGTTGTGGATGATCCAACGGATGGCCAATAGCTCCAGTTAAGATGCGGGGACAAGGAGATCTGCATTCAGCAAAAGCAGGTAGGCGACGACCGCCCCCCCCATACCCCCTACCAAAAAGCCAGCGGCCAATTCGCTCCAAGATTGGGATCCCCCTACCGGCCCTATGTTGCGCTGCGAAGTGACAGTGCCGTAGAGAGAAAGGGCCGCCGTCAGAATCAAGATCAGGCCACAGGCTCCCAAAAAGCCGCTCAGCAGACCGATGGGCTCGTTGCGCAGCGGCCCCAGCTTGGCAAAGGGGCCTACCAGCCAATAGCCGTGGGCCATACCGATTTCCAAGCCCCGCCAAATGGAACTCAATCCCGGTCGGTTGATGGGCAGCCAGTCGATCAACAGCCGGACAACAGGCGCGTGGTTGATCGGTGTCCAGAGATCCCCAATTTGCGGATCTCCCTCAGGGACGGTGACGTATCCCTTATTCATGTTCAACCTATTCAACGGAGCAGGATCGGCATTGGGTTCGACCATTTCAGCAACTCTGTGTCCAGTTCAAAGGAGGATGGAAAAAAGCCTAAAAAAGCAGGGATCCCACCGGGCGTAGGTTGCGCTGGGGATCCCTGGCCTACACTCAGAACGTCAAAATGTCGGGGAAGAAGCGATTGATCTCGATGAACAGGGCAAAAACAAAGCTGGAAAACAGGATAAATGCCACCGGAGCAGTGGTGAGAAACTTGGTGAAATCAGCCATAGACGCCTCTCAAAAGTTAAATAAATCGAGTTAGAAAGCCGGGCTCAGCTCCTCAGCGGGGGGAGATGGGCACAGCCGCTTCCGGCTCTCGAATTTCGCCGCTGGCAATTTCCTTAAAAGCAGCAGCGGGCCAAGCCAAAGCCGTGAGGAAGCACCGCAGCGCCAGCGGTACATCGATCAGGCTTTCTTTCATTTCGGGGCTATCCTCATCCCGAACCGCGATCAGGTAAGAACGCCCCGCCCAGCCCAGCCAACCGGCAATATACAGGAAGAGCAGACCGGGGATGAGAAACTCGCCCGCATGGTTCAACCGACCATCCGTAACCAGGTGGGGCAGGCCCTCTTCGCCGCAGAGCAGCTTGCTGTAGCGCTCAAAGCGCTTGCTGGTTTGGGCCAGCTTTTGCTGGTAAACAGGGGCCATAGCAGGGCTGGCGTTGAGGATCTTCTCCTCTAGGCTGCTCAGGCGTTCGTTCATCAGGGCCTGAAAGGCGGGAACTTCGCTGCAAGGTTTCAGACCGATCAAGGGCTCTGCCTGCACAGATTGGGCGAGGCCAAGCGCGATGCAAAGGGCCAAAAGAAGGCTTAAAAAGGTTCGCATAGCAGGATGTGTCCTTGAGGTAGGGGTCTAGGATCTGTCCAAATGCTAAGGGATGCTAAGTGCAGCAACAGGCACTAAACGGTTAGTATCATACTCCTGAGCGCCTCGCCCCGACGGATCCTGAGTTTTAGCTCACACAATTCTTAATTTAAGGATCCCAAGGCTTTCCTATTCCTTTCCCCAGCTTGCTCTCCCATGCCCCGCGTCCTTGCCATCGAAACCAGTTGTGACGAAACGGCTGTGGCTGTGGTGGCGGCGGATGCAGCCTGGCCGGGGTTTGCCCCACGGCAGCTCAGCTCCGTGGTGGCCAGCCAAATCGACCTCCATGCAGCCTACGGGGGGGTGGTGCCGGAGGTGGCCTCACGGCAGCATGTGGAAACTCTGCCCTTTGTGCTGGAGGCTGCTCTGCAGCAGGCCGGATTGGAGGTGGCCGAGGTAGATGCCATTGCCGTAACTTGTGCGCCGGGCCTGGTGGGATCCCTGCTGGTGGGGCTGATGGGGGCCAAGACCCTGGCTTTGCTTTACGACAAGCCCCTGATCGGGGTGCATCATCTGGAGGGCCATCTCTTCAGCGGCTTCTTGGCAGAGCCCGATTTGCGCCCCCCCTGCCTCTGCCTTTTGGTATCGGGAGGCCATACCAGCCTGATTTGGATGAAGGACTACGGGGACTACCAGACGGTGGGCCGCACCCGCGACGATGCTGCCGGCGAGGCATTTGATAAGGTGGCGCGGCTGTTGGGGCTGGGCTACCCGGGGGGGCCGCAGATCGACCGTTGGGCTCAGCAGGGGGATCCGCAGCGCTTTCCCCTGCCTGAGGGCAAAGTGGAGCATCCCTACGACACAAGCTTCAGCGGCCTGAAAACGGCGGTGTTGCGCCTAGTCCAGCAGTTGCAGCAGCAAGGCCAGGAGTTGCCCATTGCCGATATTGCCGCCAGCTTCCAGGCCTGTCTGACCCATGTGCTCACCGAAAAGGCAGTGGCCTGCGCCGAGGCGCTGGGCCTCTCGACACTGCTGCTGACCGGAGGGGTGGCTGCCAATCGAGAGCTGAGGGCCCGCCTCAGGGAAGCAGCCCGGCAAAAGGGGTTGCGGGTGGTGATCCCGCCTCTAGCCCTCTGCACCGACAATGCGGCCATGATCGGGGCGGCTGGGCTCTGCCACTGGCTGCGGGGGGAGGTCTCGCCGCTGGAGCTGGGGGTGGCCTCTCGCCTGCCCCTGGAAGGGATCCCTTCCCTCTACATGGATGGGGGCGGAGCTCACAGAGAAGAACAGACGGGATCCGCCGCCCTCTGACGTTGCCTCACCTCAAGGTAGATGAGCAGCGCGTTGATGTCGGCGGGGTTGACACCGCCGATGCGGGCTGCCTGGCCCACGGTGAGGGGACGCACCGCCGAGAGCTTATCCCGCGACTCTTTGGAGAGGGTGGGGATGGAGTGGTAGTCCAGATCGGGGGGCAGAGGGCGATGGTACTGTTTGCTCACCTGCTCGATTTGGCTTTGCTGCCGCTGGATGTAGCCGCTGTATTTGACGGCAATTTCCGCTGCTTCCTGCTCAAAGGGATCCAGCTCGGCATCCCCCAGCCCCAGTTCCAGGAGATCGGAGTAGTGGATCTGGTTGCGGCGCAAGATCTCGGCCAGAGTGGCGGATCCCTTGATCCCCTGCCCCGTCAGTTGGCTTAGTTGGATGCCGGCCAGGTCGTGGGCCTTCACCCGCTGCGTTTCCAGGCGCTCGATTTCTGCGGCAATGCGCGCTTGCTTGGCTTGGAACAGGGCCCAGCGCCGGTCATCGATCAAGCCCCATTCTCGCCCCAGGGGGGTGAGCCGTTGGTCGGCATTGTCGGAGCGCAGGATGAGGCGGTATTCGGAGCGGCTGGTGAGCATGCGGTAGGGCTCCCGCAGTTCTTTGGTGCAGAGATCGTCGATGAGGGTGCCGATGTAGCTGGACTCCCGCGGCAGGGTGACCAGGGGCTTGCCTTGAACCAGGCGGGCGGCGTTGATCCCGGCTATGAGCCCCTGAGCTGCCGCCTCTTCGTAGCCGGTGGTGCCGTTGATCTGGCCGGCGCAAAACAACCCCTGCACCTTTTTGGTCATCAGAGTGGGGTAGAGCTGGGTGGCCGGCAGATAGTCGTATTCCACCGCATAGGCAGGCCGCAGCATGACGCACCGCTCCAGGCCAGGCAAGGAGCGCAACATCTGGATCTGGATTTTCTCAGGCATCCCCGTGGAGAACCCCTGGATGTAGAGCTCCGGCAGATCCCGCCCTTCCGGCTCAATAAAAATCTGATGGCTTTCCTTGTCGGCAAAGCGGACAATCTTGTCTTCGATGCTGGGGCAGTAGCGGGGCCCTTTGGCCTCCACCCAGCCGCCATAGACAGGGGTTTCGTGGAGATTTTCCCGGATGATGCGGTGGGTCTCTGGGGTGGTGCGGGTCAAGTAGCAATCCATCTGCTCCCTTGGCACCCACACCTCGGGGTCGAAGCTAAACCAGCGCACATCGGGATCCCCCGGTTGCCGCTCCATGACCGAAAAATCCACGCTGCGCCGATCCACGCGGGCAGGGGTGCCGGTTTTCAGCCGGCCCGTTTCAAAGCCCAGTTGGCGCAGGGTGTCGGTCAGCCCTTCCACGGCAAATTCCCCTGCCCGTCCGGCAGATTGCCAGTGACGGCCAATCCAGATGCGCCCCCCCAAAAACGTGCCGGTGGTCAGGATCACCGCTCGGCAGCCGAAGATGGTGCCAAAGTGGGTGACCACGCCGACAATCTCATCGTTGCGCTCCAGCACCAAATCGGTGACAGTGCCCTCGCGAATCGTCAGGTTAGGCTGGTTTTCCACCACCGAGCGCATCACCCGCGCATATTCCCTTTTGTCGGTTTGCGCCCGCAGCGCCCACACCGCCGGCCCCCGCGAACGGTTGAGCACCCGCTTTTGCAAATAGGTGCGGTCGGTAACTTTGCCCATCTCGCCGCCGAGAGCATCGATTTCGTGCACCAGCTGCGATTTGGCCGGGCCGCCGACGGCAGGGTTACAGGGTTGCCAGGCGATCTTGTCCAGATTCAATGTCAGCATGAGGGTGTTACAGCCCAGCCGCGCTGCTGCCAATGCTGCCTCACAGCCGGAGTGCCCCCCGCCGACCACCACCACATCGTAGTGATCGAGAAAATCAATGCTGTCCCGTCCAACTCTGAGCATAGGGTGGCAATTCCAAAATGAATAGCCGGGATCCCCGGTCTTTTAATTTTCAGGTTATTTCAGCTCGCTTATCCAGCTTAGCGATGGCGGCAACGGATAGGGTTATTTGCGACCGGCTTGAGGCAGGCAGAGCAGTAGGGAAAGTTTTCTGTTGCCCTGGGAAATAAAGTTGGGTAGAGGCTCAGTTCCCAGCCTAAGTCACCTGATTGAAGAGTTGAAGAGACCTCAGGGCGCTGGGATCAGCTCCCCCAAGGCTGCCGATAGCAGGGGATCCCAGAGGAAAGGGCAGAGTCGCCCAAGGGATGTTGCGGCTCATACAAACACCAGACAGCCCGCCTGAGAGAGCCAAGCACCGATTCCATTATCCTCAACCGGATCTAATCCAGACTATTTTAGTCAGGTTTAGTTGACGCGGCAGATTGCGGGTGATAAGATTCCCCCCAACGATAGGTAAGTTCAATCCAGCGCCCACCCTTTCCTTCACCTTGAGGCTGCCCATGTCCCAAACTCTTTCCGAACGCCCGCTCAGCCCTGCCGATTCCCCGTTGGCCTCTGCCTTGCACAGCTCCAAGGTGGGCTTCAGCCGTTTGCGCTGTCGGGAGTGTGGGGCAGAGTATGAGCCGGTCGCCAAGCATGTTTGTGAGCTGTGTTTCGGCCCCCTCGAAGTGGCTTATGACTACGACTGGCTGAGGCACAGCGTCAGCCGGCAGAGCATCCAAGCTGGGCCGCTGTCTATCTGGCGCTATCGGCCTTTTCTGCCAGTAACTTCTGAAAAGCCCATCGATGTGGGCACCGGCATGACCCCGCTGGTTAAGGCGGAGCGGCTGGGTCGGCGGCTGGGGTTAAAAAATCTTTACATCAAGAACGATGCCGTCAACATGCCCACCCTTAGCTTCAAGGATCGGGTGGTGTCGGTGGCGCTGACCCGCGCCAAGGAGCTGGGTTTTACCACCGTTTCCTGCGCCAGCACGGGCAATCTGGCCAACTCCACCGCTGCTATTGCCGCCCACGCCGGCTTGGACTGCACCATCTTCATCCCGGCGGACTTAGAAGCGGGCAAAGTGCTGGGATCCCTGATTTACAACCCCACCGTCATGGCGGTGGAGGGCAACTACGACCAGGTGAACCGCCTCTGCGCCGAGGTGGCGGATCGCTACGGCTGGGGCTTCGTCAATATCAACCTGCGCCCCTACTACTCGGAAGGCTCCAAAACCCTGGCCTACGAGGTGGTGGAGCAACTGGGCTGGCAACTGCCGGATCAGGTGGTGATCCCATTGGCCTCGGGATCCCTGTACACCAAGGTTTATAAAGGCTTCCAGGAGTTTGTGAAGGTGGGGCTGGTGGCGGATAAGCCGGTCGCCTTCCACGGCGCACAGGCGCAGGGCTGCGCGCCCATTGCCCAAGCCTTCCGCGAGGGACGGGATTTTGTCACTCCGGTTAAGCCCAATACCATCGCCAAGTCCATCGCCATCGGCAACCCTGCCGACGGGATCTACGCCCTGGAGATCGCCCGCAAAACCGGCGGCCAGATCGAGACGGCTGCCGATCCGGAGATTGTTGCCGGCATCAAGCTTTTGGCCGAGACCGAAGGCATCTTCACCGAGACTGCCGGCGGCACCACCATTGCCGTGCTCAAACACCTGGCAGAATCCGGTCAAATCGATCCGGAGGCGGTTACAGTAGCCTACATTACCGGCAACGGCCTGAAGACCCAGGAGGCGGTTCAACCCCACGTAGGCCATCCTCTGGTGATCTCGCCCAAGCTGGAGAGCTTTGAACAGGCTTTGGAGCGCGCCCGCACCCTAGAGCGGCTGGACTGGCAAGAGGCATCAGTATGAACTCGGTTTGCAGGGAAGACCCTCTCCATTGCCTCTTAACAGAATCTTAATGAAGAACTGTTAAGATCCCTGGCGTAGACCTATTGGCTCAGGAGCTTTGCACAATGCCTATCTTTCCTTCTGTTCAACGCCTTGTTCGCCGTTGGATCCCGTTGGCGGCTGTAGTGGCCCCGCTTGTCTTTGCTCCTGCGGCCCAGCCTCAAGGGCTAAACACCATTGCCGTTGAGCTGGAAACTTTGCCCAGCAGCTACTCGACGCTGGCGGCAGCTTTGCGGGCGACGGGCCTGAATACGGCGTTGGCAGGGCCGGGGCCGTTCACGGTCTTTGCCCCTTCCGATGTGGCCTTTGGGCAACTGCCGCCGGGTACGGTGGAGACGCTGTTGCAGCCGGCCAGCCGGGCTCAGCTCACCCGCATTCTCACGTATCATGTGGTGCCGGGGCGGATTACCTCGTTTGACCTGCGGCCCGGCCAATCGACCACTCTGACCACCTTGGCAGGGCTGCCGCTGCAGGTGCAGGTGGGATCCGATGGCAGCATCCGGGTCAACGGGGCTAACGTGAACCTGGCGGATATTCCAGTTTCCAACGGCGTGATTCACGGCATCGATGGGGTGCTGCTACCCTAGTTTTTTGATGTTGGTTAATGGACGAGGCATTGGGCTATGGCAGTCAAGGTGCTGATTCCCAACACGCTGCGGGCGCTCACCCAGGATCAGGGGGTGGTGAATTGCGAGGGATCCACCATCCGCGAATTGTTGGATGCTTTGGAACAACGCTGTCCGGGGATTAAGGCGCGGCTGTGCGATGAGAAGGGGGAATTGCGCCGCTTCGTCAACTTTTATGTGAACAGCGAAGACATTCGCTTCCTCAAGGGATGTGACACCCCTCTGCAAGATGGGGATGAGGTGAGCATCGTCCCTGCCGTTGCTGGGGGCTGAGGGCTGCCAAGCCTGCCGTGGACGCTGTGGAGTGGTTGAGCCAGCCGGCCCCGCTGGTGGCACCTGCCTTGCTGGGCATGGTTCTGGTGCGGCAATTTGCCGATGGGCTGCAGGTGCGGGCCCAGATCGTAGAGACGGAGGCCTACACGGCTGGGGATCCGGCCTGCCATGCCTACCGCCGCAAGACCCAACGCAACCAGGTCATGTTTGGCCCGCCAGGGCATCTCTACATCTATCGCATCTACGGCCTCTACCACTGTCTAAATATCGTTACCGAGCCAGAAGGGATCCCGGCGGCGGTTCTGATCCGGGCAGCTCAGTTGGATCGCCTGCCAGACTGGATCCCGGCCAACAAACAGAATCAGCCAGCACGGGCGGCGGCGGGGCCGGGCCTGCTCTGTCAAGCACTGCGCATCGACGGATCCCACAACGGCTGGCGGCTAGAGCGGGCGGAAGCCGGCCAGGAAGGCATTTGGCTGGAGGGATCCCCCTCTTGGCAAACGCAGTTGTCCATCGTCCAGACCACCCGCATCGGCATCACCCAAGGAGCCGAGATCCCGTGGCGCTGGTACATTGGTGGACATCCGGCGGTGTCGCGCTATTAGTGGAGGCAGGCGGACAATGCTCGCAGAAGGCAGTGGCTAAAGGACTCCGTCCCGCTGACGCGAACGGCAGGGGCTGCCTGGGCTGGTCAGCGGGGTTGTGCTGCTCTTGCTGGGGTTGCCCGCGTTGGCCCAGCCTGTTCCAACTTTTCCAGGACTCTTGACGATGCAAGCCCAGACCCACTTCACCTATCGCACCGGGTTTCAGCGCTGGCGGGCGGGAGAAGCTCAGGGGTTTCAGGACTGGTCAACCCAAGGGATCCGCCTGAACGCCCAAGGGCAATTGGTCTTGGATCCAGAGGGTTTGCGGCAAGAAGTCAGCCTTGAAGAGCCTGAGGTGGCGCTAAGGACTCCGTCCCGCTTACGCGATCGGGGGCGCCCTTTCTATCCCCTTGGCCCCTACTGGGTGGGAGAAGCCACCAGCCCAGCAGTCCCCACCAGCTTCCCTATGGTCGGGGCAATCGCTTCCTGGAATGCCACCACGCCCCCCGGCACCTGGTTGGAACTGTGGATTCGGGCCAAGCTTTCAGACCGCTGGACAAAGTGGTATCACGGCGGGGTATGGGCTGCGGATCCCTTGACTCTGGCCAGCCACTCAGTGCAAGGACAAGGGGATGAGGATGGCAACCTGTACACGGACTTGCTGGTGCTCAAGGATACCCTCAACGGAGCAGAAGCCTTCCAGGTCAGGGTGCGCCTGTTCACGCAAGAGCCAGGCCGTTCTGCCGTTGTGGATCAGGTGGCAGTTGCCATTTCCAACGAGCCGGTCAGGCCCAGCCGCCTATCCCCTGGGGATCCCAGCCGCTGGGGCAAAATCTTGGATCTGCCTTGGTGCTCCCAGATGGTGTACCCCGATGGGGGAGAGGTCTGGTGTAGCCCCACCTCTTTGGCGATGGTGATGGCCTACTGGAAGCGGGATCCCCGCCCCTGTGAGGTGTTGGTGCGCGCAGCAGTGGCCGGTGTGTATGACCGGGTTTACCAGGGCCATGGCAACTGGGCTTTCAACGTCGCCCATGCTGCCGAGCAAGGTTTGTCCGGCGTGGTGGCGCGGCTGGAGAGCTTGGCTCAAGCAGAAGCCTGGATCGCGGCAGGGGTTCCGGTGATCCTCAGCTATGCTTGGGGTGAGGGAGAACTGGAAGGGGCGCCAATTCCCAGAAGCAACGGCCATCTGGCGGTGCTGGTGGGGTTTGCTCGCGGCAGCGGTGCGGAGCAGTTTAGCCATGGGGATCCCATCCTCCACGATCCGGCAGCCAAAACCAACGAAGAGGTTCGCCGTACCTACCGCCGCGAACAGCTAGAGTCGTTGTGGCTGGAGCACTCCGGGGGTACCGTCTACTTGATTCATCCGCGAGAGTGGCCTGTCCCCACTCTATAGCCGAACCGGGCGAACGCGGGCAGCATCGACTTACAGCGCTACCGCTATGGCCTGGATGATTTCCTGGCCGCTGAAACTGCTATCTGGTCTTTCGGTGGGGATTTGAGTAAGGATAGATGGAGTGAGGAGTGCGACTCACCTGCGGGTGAGGATGGTTGGTCATGAATAGGAATGCGGTTCAGGGGCCAAGGCATTGGTCGAGGTGGCTCCTGCGGCAGAGAGGGTGCTGGGCAATTCTCGCCGGTTTGTACGCTGATGAAGGTAAGCGTGGGGGTTTGGGTTTCCGCCATTTCCCAGTTTGTGGGAGGGGATGAGCTGCATCATGCCACGACGGGCTTCCCTGACACCGCTACCTTGGCCTGCGCTGAGTGCCTTGGTGCTGGCTCTCTCGGGCTGTGGCGAGTTTCCTTCTTCTAGTCTGTCTCCCAGCGTTCTTCCCCCTGCGGCCCTACAGCCGGTTTCAACCCCAACTCCTCTCCCTCTCTCCCCGCTTTCTCTGACTTTTGAGCAAGCGCGTCAGGCCGGCTTGTCGGTGCCCAGCAACCGCATCGTTCTGCTGCTCCAGGAACAGGGATCCGATCTGGTGGCCCAGCTACCGGCCTCAGAGGTGGATCGCTGGCTGGCCCGCACTCCCACCTGGCCGGGGGTGGAAGGGATCGACCTGAGCATTACCCTGGGCACCTATCGCCAAACCGCCACTGCCCCTCTGCGCCTGGGGCAACCGGCCACTTTCACCTTCACCAATCCTCCCGCCGGAGAAGCGGAGCTCAGCGCCATCGCCTATCGGGGATCCACCACTCTGGCGCAGGGGAAGGGATCCCTGACCCTTTCTGCCCGCTCTGGGAGTTCTGGCAGTGTCAATCGTCCTCCCCAAGACACAGAGCGCCAGCGCCGCCTTTCTATGTTGGTGCTCTCTGAGGTGGGGGTACCGCTGCTGCACACCAGCTCGGCAGCGCCCACCCTTGGCCAGCCGTTGCTGCTCTCAGGGGAAAATTTGGAGCGGGTGGAAACAGTTCTCTTTGCTGCAGCAGCCAATCCCGAGCGCATCCTGAGGGGGGAAATTCGCTCCCGCAGCGGTGACCGTTTGGTGGTGATGCCGCCTTCTTCTCTTTCCGGCTCAGTTTGGGTTGCTGTTGCGGATGCTTCCGGGCAAGGGTTGGGCACTCTGGTCTACGATTGGCCTGCCGCTACTCCTTCCCCCAGCCCCTCTCCCACCCCCACTGCTCCGGCAGCATCGGCCTGGGTGGTGGAAACTTTGCTGGATGGCCGCACCTCGCCCGCGGCAGATTCTGTCGGCAACGCCCCTGATAACACCGGCACCGAGTCCAGGATCTACCTGCAGCAAATCAGCGGCATTGCTGTGGATCCTGAAGGAGCCTTCTATTTAGCCGATAGAGCCCAGCACCGCATCTTCCGGCTGTCTCCAGAGGGGGAATTGGAAGTTTGGGCCGGCACAGGCCAAGCAGGCCGCCGCGACGGAGCAGCCAATCAAGCTCAGTTTGACTCCCCACAGGGGCTGCTCTGGGATCCCAAGGGGGGATTGTGGGTGGCCGACAGCGGCAACCATTGCCTGCGCTATATCAACCTGCAACGACAGGTGAGCACCTTTGCCGGCACTTGTATAGCCGGATACCGAGATGGGGGGCTTGACCGAGCTCAGTTCCGGGAGCCATCTGGGCTGGCTTTGGGTTCAGATGGCAGCCTCTACGTTGCCGACCGCGCCAATCGCCGCATCCGCCGCATCACCCCTGCAGGTGAAGTGACCACGGTTGCCGGCACCGGCCAGCCGGGATCCGTCGATGGCCCAGCAGAACAGGCCCAGCTCCTGCAGCCCACGGCTCTGGCGGTGGATAAGGAGGGGAACCTCTGGATTGCCGATGGACATCGCCTGCGCCGGCTCTCTGCTGGCGGACGAGTGACCACCCTCTCCGGGGCAGAGCCAGGCTATCGGGATGGCCCCCTGGCAGAGGCCCGTTTTCAAACCCTGGGGGGGCTGGCCTTCGATGCGGCAGGCAACCTCTGGGTGGCCGACCGAGATAACCATCGCATTCGTCGTCTTCAGCCTGGGGGACAAGTTTCCACCTTGGCCGGACAGAATCAGCGCGGTTGGCAGGATGGCCCCACCTCGGCAGCCCGGTTTGAGCAGCCTGCCGGCTTGGCAGTCTTAGCGGATGGCAGTGTGGTGGTGGTGGATGCCGGCTTGCCGGGCTTGCGTCGCATAAGCCGCGTTGCTTCTGGGCCTGTCACCCCAACCCCTGGGGGATCTCTGTAGGCTCTTGACAGGCCGCCGTCTCTCAGGTTTCACAGGGATCCCCATCTACTCAATCACCACACTCTTCGGGCCGGCGTTCACCTCTGGGCGACCCTGATTGAAGTTGGCCAGGAAGGTGTCTGGATCTTTGAGGCTGAAGACCAGCTTTTTGCAGGGCACTTGCAGCCCCACCGGCCCCAGCAACGGAATAAAAAGAGGCTTTTCCTGCACCAGTGGAATGGCAATTACCCCTTGGGTGCTGGTGACCGGGCCAACGATCCCCTGAAAATCGGTGCGCACGCCCACCCCGTAGTACCAGGGCCAGGGAAAGCGCTCCCCTCGCCCCAACTCGCTCAAGGAGAACGTCTCGTTGAACAGGCTGCCCGCCCGCACAATGAGCTTGTCTTGCAGCAGATCGACATAGGCCGCCTCGCTGCTCACCCCAAACAGAGCCAGCGGCAAACTGGCTAGGGGATTGGAGTCGATGGCCATGTAATAACGCATGAGAAGTCTCCGAGTTCACAGATGGGTGACCAGGTGAGCCGCGGCCCCTAGCCTTGCCAATTATAAAAAATCTTCCCCGTTGCTCGACTGACCAAAAGGGATCCCATCTGCCCATTAGCTAACCGAGTATGATGGGTTGCTTGGAGCGTCCTTTGAGGACTCCGTCCCGCTAACGCGAACAGCAAGCCACTGGCCAGCGAGGAAAACAGGATGGATCTGCGAGCCCTCATTCGCTTGGTGCCCGATTTTCCCAGACCCGGCATCCTCTTTCGGGATATGACCCCCCTGCTGCAGGATCCGGCAGGCTTCCGGGCGGCTATTGAACAGTTGGCCGCCGGCACCACCGGCATGGGATCCCTAGATTATGTGGTCGGCATCGAGTCGCGGGGGTTCATTTTAGGGGCTGCTTTGGCACAACACCTGGGCTTGGGCTTTGTCCCGGTTCGCAAGCCAGGCAAACTGCCGCCGCCGGTGCTCAGCCAGACTTACAGCCTGGAATACGGCCAAGACCAGCTCCAACTGCACGCCCACGCCCTGCGGCCTGGAGAGCGGGTGTTGATCGTGGATGATGTCATTGCCACCGGGGGTACAGCCGCTGCCACCGCCCAATTGGTGGCCCAGAGCGGCGCTGAGGTGGGGGGATTTGCCTTCTTAATCGAGCTGGCCTTTTTGTCCGGCTGCAAGGCTCTTCCCCCTGGGATCCCTGCCCATGTGGTGATGGTAGAGGAAGGCAACTGAGTTCCTCAAGTAAGGTGCACCGACTGTTGGACGAGGATCCCTGGTGTTTTGGGCAAAGGTTGGCTCAAGCGGCTGATCTGAGCCTGCGCCTGCAGTTGTTCGTCAATCCAGTCCGCCAGTTCCCGCATGTAAAGCGCCACATGGATCGCCTGGTCGCGCTGTGCTGGCTCCACACCTTTTTCCGCCAGGCGGGCCAGAATTACGGGATCGCTCAGCTCCTCCAGGGCGGCAAAGTCTTCCGGTTGGTCGAACCCCAGCTCTGCCATTTTCTCGAACACATACCCCAGCCGCAGGCCGGTGGCCTCGCACTGCCCCTCCAGTTGCCAGGGATCCCGCAGGGCCAGGGCAGCAGTTCGGTAGGCGGTTTGGGCAATGGAGCGCCAGGTGCCGCGGTGAATGCGCAGGCTCAATTGGTGCCGGTTCCATCCCAGGGCTTCTCGCACCAGCAGGCCGCAATTGCAGCGGGTGCTGTCCCGCCAACAATACTCCCAGTCCCAGAAGCCCCAGTGTTGGGATTGGATACGATCCGCGGTGCGGCGCAGGAGAGCCGCCAACTCAGGTGTGGGGCGCATGGGGCAACACAGAGCTAAACAAAAAACAACAAAACAAAAAACAACAAATATAGAGCGCCTCCAGTCTAGGCAGGCGAGCGATGGAGAACAAGCCCAGCTCAATCTTCTTTACATTCCTGGTCGCAACAGCATTGCGGAGCAACATATTCCTGTTCGGGCCTGTCCTCCGAGGGCAAAGCTCGTTGCCGTTGCCAAGCCCCCCAAGCCACCCCTGCCAACACCAGCGAGGCCCCGCCCAGGTAGGTGCCTCCTGCCGGCAAGCCCGCCAAAGCCAAAGCCAGGGATCCCCCCCAAAGGGTCATGGCGTAGATGAGCAGCACTGAATGCCGATGGGATAGGCCGGCTTTGAGCAAGCGGTGGTGCAAGTGGCCTTTGTCGGGATGGAAAGGCGACTTCCCCCCGGCCAGCCGCTTGAGGATTACGGTGGACATATCCAGGATCGGCACCGCCAAGATAAAGAAAGGCAGAGCCACTGCCAGCGTGGTCACCCCCTTGGCCACCCCGATCACCCCAATCCCAGCCAGGGTAAAGCCCAAAAAATAGGCCCCCCCATCCCCCATGAAGATCTGCGCTGGGTTGAAGTTGTAGCGCAAAAAGCCTAGGCAAGCTCCCGCCAAAGCCGCCGCCAGCATGGCCGCCGCCGGTCGATCCAGCAGCAGGGTTACGATCAGCATCACCACTGCCGCAATTCCCGACACCCCTGCCGCCAGCCCATCCAGCCCGTCCATGAAGTTGATGGCGTTGGCCATCCCCACCAGCCAGAACAGGGTAATCAGCAGGCTCAACCACACCGGAAAGGGCCAGATCCCTCTCCCGGGCAGACTGATGAACTCAATGCGCACCCCTACTCCCCAAGCGGCAGCAGCCACGCCGAATTGCATCAACAAGCGGGAAAAAGGCGACAGGTGAAACAGGTCGTCCGCCAGGCCAATCAAAAAAAACAAAACCCCACCGATCGTCACCCCCCAAATCTCGTACTCCTGCTCGGTGCGCAAGCCCCCAAAAGCTCCGGCTCCCCAGAGCAACAGCAGGGCCACCAAGTTGCCAAAAAAGATGGAAACCCCCCCCAGGCGCACCATCGGTTGCCGGTGGATCTTGCGCTCGTCGGGAAAGTCCAACTGGCCACTGCGGATCCCGACCGCCTTCACCACCGGGGTTGCCCACAGAACCACACAGGCAGCAGCCAGAAAGGCAACCAAGTAGGGCATAGCAAGCCGTGGCGAGGATTGCGGTTATCCCAAGTGGGGGTAGAGGGGGAAACGACGACAGAGCTGAGCCACCCGCTGGCGACACTCTTCCAATACAGCAGGCTCCTCAGGCTGAAACAGACAATCGGCGATGATCTCCCCAATTTCTTCAAATTCTACTGGCCCCAAGCCGCGGGTGGTCAAGGCTGGGGATCCCAGACGCAGGCCGCTAGCTACAAAGGGCGGCTGTGGGTCGAAGGGAATGGTGTTCTTATTGGCGGTGATGTGGATCTCCCCCATCAGCCGATCCGCCCGTTTGCCCGTCATTACCGGATCCGCCGCTCCAGTTTTTTCCAGCACCGCCGAAACCGAGCGCAGATCCAGCAACATCAGGTGATTGTCGGTGCCCCCGGAAACCAGTCGAATGCCTCGCCGTTGCAGGGATCCCGCCAGGGCTTGGGCATTGGCGATAACTTGGGCCGAGTACTGGGCAAAGCTGGGCTGCAGGGCTTCTCCAAAGGCCACCGCCTTGCCAGCAATAACATGCTCCAGCGGCCCCCCCTGGCTGCCGGGGAACACTGCCTTATCCAGCTTTTTGCCCAATTCTGGGTCGCGGGTGAGAATGAGCCCTCCACGCGGCCCGCGCAACGTCTTGTGGGTAGTGGTGGTCACCACATCGCAGAGGGGCACGGGGTTGGGGTGATGTCCAGTGGCCACCAAGCCGGCAATGTGGGCAATGTCGGCCAGAAGATAGGCCCCCACCTCGTCGGCAATGGCGCGGAAAGCGGCAAAGTCAATTGTCCGCGGATAGGCAGAGTAGCCGCAGATGATCAGCTTGGGCCGGTGCTGCAGGGCCAGATCCCGCACTTGATCGAAATCGATCCGCTCCGTTTGGGGATCCACCCCGTAATGCACCACCTGGAACCATTTGCCGGAGACATTCACCGGCGAGCCGTGGGTGAGGTGGCCGCCATGAGACAAATCCATGCCCATGATCGTGTCCCCCGGCTGCAGCAGGGCCAGGAAAACAGCGAAATTGGCCTGCGCCCCCGAGTGGGGCTGCACATTGGCGTGGGCTGCCCCGAACAATTGCTTAGCCCGGTCAATGGCCAGTTGTTCAATCTCGTCAATAAACTCGCAGCCGCCGTAGTAGCGCTTGCCCGGCAGCCCTTCTGCATACTTGTTGGTGAGCACCGAGCCCTGGGCTGCCAAGACGGCAGGAGAGGTGAAGTTCTCGCTGGCGATCATCTCCAGGTGATCCCGCTGCCGGTTGAGCTCTTGCTGGATCAGGCGGTAAACGACGGGATCCGTTTCCGCCAGGATGGCCAAGCTATCCCGTGAGGTGGTCAGACTTTGTGGAGCAGCTACCATGATGACGCCAAGACCGAACTTCGCAGGAGGAATGGGCAAGAACTGCTTCGCCGTCGCGACGGCGTTGCGGAGCAACATCGTAGCATGACCCGCAAACCAGCAGCGCAGGCCCCGGCCTTTCTGCCTGGGGTAAAACCCCAAAACTGAGAAAGAATCCCTTGCTTTAGGGGTGGGGAGAATGTCAGTCGCGACAGCGTTGCGGAGCAACATCGATCCAAGCAGAGGATCTGGGAGCCACGGTCAAGCGGGATGGGCAAGGGCTGCTTTGTAAAGAATGTTGAGCTTTTCTTCTCGGTGTCAAGGCTACCCCTCAAGCTACGGTAGAGTGAGGGGGCTGACTTTTGTGCAATTCCACTGTTAGGGAGTTGGTTATGACGGACGCACAAGTTTTCACCATCCTGGCGATTGCCTTGGTGCCGGCAGTGATGGCTCTGCTTTTGGGATCCGCCCTGGCCCGCAGCTAAAGCTCCTGCATCTCCCAAAAAGTGCCTCTGGATCCCTTCGGCCTGCCCCGTCACGACAGTGTTGCGGAGTAATAAGGCAGGCTTTTTTCTTTATCAAGGAATGGAAAGTGTGGCTTGCGCTGCTGCACTCCTTCGGTTGTCCTGCCGTTGTTGGCTAAAGTTGGATTGATAAGGAGCACTCCCGGCAGCCAAGCAACTTGAGCCAGGTGGATCTACAGCGGCTTCAGCGCGCCCTTTCCCTAGAAGCAGAGGTGGGGTTTACCGACCTGCGGGGGCGAGAGCAGACCTTCTCCCAATTTTTGGGGAGCGTGTTCGGACAGGATCCCCCCTCTGACTGGGCGCTGAATGGAGATGACCGGCGGCGATGGAAAGAACTGGGATCCCGCTATACCCTGTATTCCGAGCTGGAGCTGCCCGAACGCCAGCACCTGGTGGCCGAAACTCGCCGCTGGCTGGAGCGAGTCCGACGTCAGCAAGAGCTGTCCCGACCGAGTTCCCACCAACCTGGCTCGTTTGCAGCCTCGTTGCCACAGCGCTCTGGTTTCCCTGCCGTAGGCGTAGCAACAACCCCCCCAGAGGCAGGGCGGAGCACGATTTCCCCATCTCTCCCCGCCGGCCTCAGCCTGGAGCAGCCGCTGCAGTTTCTCAAAGGCATTGGTCCCAAGTCAGCGGAGAAACTGGCACAACTGGGCCTACACAGCGTGCGGGATGCCCTCTACTACTTCCCCCGCGACTACCTGGACTATTCCCGGCGGGTGCTCATCCGCCAAGCCAAGGTGGGGGAGACCGTTACCCTTGTAGGGACGGTGAAAAGTTGCAGTTGCTTTACCAGCCCTAAGAATCCCTCGCTGACCATCTTCAACCTAAAGATTGCCGACAAAAGTGGTGTAATTACCCTCAGCCGCTTCTACAGCGGGCGGCAGTTTGCCCAGCGCAGTTGGCAGGCAGTGCTGGAGCGGCAATACCCCAAGGGAGCAGTAGTGGCGGCCAGTGGCTTGGTGAAGAGAGGCCGCTTTGGCCTGACGCTGGATAACCCGCAACTGGAGGTGCTGGGGGGAGAGGGCGAGGAGCTGGACAGGCTGGGCAAGATCTTGCCAGTTTACCCTCTCTCAGAAGGGATCCCCGCCGATCTGGTGCGCAAGGCGGTGCAACTGGCTTTGCCGGCGGCGGCCTTGGTGGAGGATCCCTTGCCGGCGGATCTCAAGCTGCAGTTGCAGCTTTTGGACTTGCCTGTTGCCCTGCAGCAGATCCACTTTCCTGAGACCCGAGAGCTGCTGGCCCAGGCCCGGCGGCGGCTGGTGTTCGATGAGTTTTTCTACCTACAACTAAGCCTATTGCAGCGGCGACACCGCTATCGTGCCCAAGCTCAGGCCATACCTCGTTACCAGCCGGCTAGAGGGGAGCTGTTGGATCGCTTCTACCAAATCCTGCCCTTTCAGCTTACCGCTGCCCAGCAGCGGGCCATCGACGAGATCCTAGCGGATCTGCGGGATCCCTTGCCCATGAACCGCCTCTTGCAGGGAGATGTGGGATCCGGCAAAACCGTGGTGGCGGTGGCAGCTGTGCTGGCAGCCATTCAATCCGGTTGGCAGGCGGCCCTCATGGCTCCCACCGAGGTTTTGGCCGAGCAACACTACCGCAAGTTGGTGGAATGGCTCAGCCAGCTGCAGGTGCCCGTTGAACTGTTGACTGGATCCACGCCCCCTGCTAAGCGCCGGGAGATCCTGCGGCAGTTGCAGACCGGGGAATTGCCCTTGGTGGTGGGCACCCATGCTCTCATCCAGCCGGTAGTGCAGTTTCGCAACCTGGGCTTGGTGGTCATCGACGAGCAGCACCGCTTTGGCGTGGAGCAGCGGGCCGCTCTGCAACAGAAAGGGGATCACCCCGATGTTCTCACTATGACCGCTACCCCCATCCCCCGCACCCTCACCCTGGCCCTGCATGGGGATCTGGATGTTACCCAAATTGACGAGCTGCCGCCGGGGCGCAAGCCCGTGCACACCCTGGTGGCCCGGCCAGGGGATCGCCTGCAGGTGATGCGGCTTATCGAGCGGGAAATTGCCCAAGGGCGGCAGGCCTACGTGGTGCTGCCGTTGATTGAAGAGTCGGAGAAGCTGGATCTCAAATCTGCCATCGAGGAACACCAGCGTCTGCAGGAAAAGGTCTTCCCCCAATTTCGGGTGGGCCTGCTGCACGGGCGCTTGACCAGTAGCGAGAAGGAAGCTGTCATTGCGGCCTTTCGCCGGCGGGAGCTGGATATTCTGGTCTCTACCACGGTGGTGGAGGTGGGGGTAGATGTGCCCAATGCCTCGGTGATGCTGGTGGAGCATGCGGAGCGCTTTGGGCTCTCCCAACTGCACCAACTGCGGGGGCGGGTAGGGCGGGGATCTGACCAGGCCTACTGCATCCTGATGACAGGATCCAAAAGCGAGGAGGCCCTGCGGCGGCTCAAGGTGCTGGAGCAGTCCCACGACGGGTTTTTCATTGCCGAGATGGATCTGCGCTTCCGCGGCCCAGGGGAGGTGATGGGCACCCGCCAGTCGGGGCTACCCGATTTTGCCCTGGCCAGTCTCATGGAGGATCAAGAGGTGCTGCAGCTGGCCCGCCAGGCGGCAGAGCAGCTTATTGTCCAAGACCCTGACCTGAAGCGCTGGCCCCCCTTAAGCCGCATACTGGAAGAGCGTCAGGCCCGTCTCTTGGGCCCTGGGTTGTTGACCTAAGCTAGGGGCAATTGGAGCACTATGCCCTATACTCTCGAAGACTTAAAAGCCCACGGCCTTTCCCCGGCGGAATATCAACAGATCCAGCAGCAGCTGGGCCGGGATCCCAACCCCAACGAGCTGGCCATGTTTGGGGTGATGTGGTCAGAGCACTGCTGCTACAAAAACTCCCGCCCTCTGCTGAAAAACTTTCCCACCACGGGCGAGCGGGTAGTGGTGGGGCCGGGGGAAAATGCCGGCGTAGTAGATCTGGGGGAGGGGGATTGGCTGGCGTTTAAGATCGAGTCCCACAACCATCCTTCGGCAGTGGAGCCCTTCCAGGGGGCAGCTACCGGCGTGGGAGGGATCCTGCGGGATATCTTTACCCTGGGCGCCCGTCCCATTGCCCTGCTTAACTCGCTGCGCTTTGGGCCGCTAACAGATCCCCGCAACCGCCGCCTCATGGCCAGGGTGGTGGAAGGGATCGCCCACTACGGCAACTGTGTCGGGGTACCCACAGTGGGGGGAGAAGTGGCGGTGGATCCCTGCTACAGCGGCAATCCCTTGGTCAACGTCATGGCTCTGGGGCTGCTGGAGACGCCGGCAGTGGTGAAATCGGCAGCGCGGGGGGTGGGGAACCCGGTCTTGTACGTGGGCGCCACCACCGGGCGGGATGGCATCCGCGGCGCCAGCTTTGCCAGCGCCGAGCTCAAGGAGGATGCGCAGCAGGATCGGCCGGCAGTGCAGGTGGGGGATCCCTTCCTGGGCAAGTGCCTCATCGAGGCCTGTCTGGAGGCCTTTGCCACAGGAGCTGTGGTGGCTGCCCAGGATATGGGGGCAGCCGGGATCACCTGCTCCACCGCGGAGATGGCCGCCAAGGGAGGGGTGGGGATCCGCTTTGACCTCGACCGAGTGCCGGCGCGGGAAAGCGGCATGGCTGCCTGGGAATACCTGCTCTCGGAATCCCAGGAGCGGATGCTGCTGGTGGTGCAAAAAGGCCGCGAGGCGGAGGTGATGGAGATCTTCCACCGCTGGGGTTTGCAAGCTAGTGTGGCCGGGGAAGTCATTGCCGAGCCGCTGGTGGAGATCTGGCACCAGGGATCCTGCGTGGTGCAGGTGCCGGTGCGGGCTTTGGCCGAAGACACCCCCGTCTATGTCCGTCCGGTGTTGCCAGAGCCGCCAGCCTACGTGCAGGCAGCGTGGCAATGGGATCCCGCCACTCTACCCCCTTGTGATTGCCAGGGGATCCACCTCGCTCAGGCAACGCTGGCATGGAAAGAGGTGCTGCTGCAGCTTTTGGCCAGCCCCACCCTGGCCAGCAAAGCCTGGATCTATCGCCAATACGACCACCAGGTGCAAAACAACACCGTCCTTTGGCCGGGCCAGGGAGATGCGGCGGTTATCCGCATCCGTTCCCAAAAGTTTGGCGTGGGCGAGGTGCCGCCCCTGCGAGCTTCCCGCAAGGCCATCGCTGCCACCCTGGATGGCAATGGCCGCTGGGTGTATTTGGATCCCTACGAGGGGGCCAAGGCAGCCGTGGCGGAAGCTGCCCGCAACCTCACCTGTGTGGGGGCCGATCCCCTAGCTGTTACCGATAACCTTAACTTTGGCAATCCCGAAAACCCGGTGGTGTACTGGCAGCTGGCCCTGGCCTCTCGGGGGATTGGAGATGCCTGCCGTGCCCTCGGTACGCCGGTAACGGGGGGAAACGTTTCTCTCTACAACGAGACCCTCACCCCCCAGGGATCGCAGGCTATCTACCCTACCCCTGTCATTGGCATGGTGGGTCTTATTCCCGACTTGAAATGCATCTGTGGCCAGGGGTGGCAGCAAGAAGGGGATCTCATTTACCTCCTGGGATCCCAGGCCCTCACCAGCTTGGGGGGCAGCGAGTATTTGGCGGTCATCCACCAGCAAGTTACGGGCCGGCCCGCGCCAGTGGATCTGGAATTGGAAAAGCGGGTGCAAGCTGCCTGTCGCCATGGAATCCGCCAGGGCTGGGTGCGCTCTGCCCACGACTGCAGCGAGGGGGGATTGGCTGTGGCTTTGGCAGAAGCCTGCTTGAGCGGAGGCCGCGGCGCAACCCTCTCCCTGGCTCCTGGATCCTTGCGCTGGGATCAGGCCCTGTTTGGCGAGGGATCCAGCCGCATCCTAGTCTCCGTAAGCCCGGCCCACCGTTCCCTCTGGGAAGCCTATTTGGAGTCCCAGCTCCCCGGCCAGTGGCAGCTTGTGGGAGAGGTGGGATCCCCTGCGGATCCCCTGCTCTTAAGGACGGCAGAAGAGGATCCCTTACTGGTGGTGTCTTTGGCAGCCATGCAGGCCGCCTACCACGGTGCCTTTTCGGACTAGCTGAGCCTCGGTTGGGAAACCGTTTTCTGCGCCCAGCTCCCTTCTCCCTTGGGGAGAGGGGCCAGAGGTTGGAGAGGACAACATCCTTAGGGGGATTTTTCCTCACACAAATTGGCCTGGATCACCTCTCGATATTGGGACTTGGGCTTAACGCCCACCAACTGGGCCACCAGCGTCTTGTTTTTGAAAAATTGCACCGTCGGGGTGCCCGCCACCCCCCCTGCCTCTGCAATCTCCGGATCTTTCTCAATATCGATCTCCACCACGTGCAGCTTGTCCGAGAACTCATCGATGATCTTGTTCAAGATCGGCTTGAGGGCATGACAAGGGGCACAGGTGGGGGCGGTGTACTTGACCATGAGCAGGCGATCGCTTTCGTGGTAGAGTCGCCGCAGGGCATAGCTCCCCTCATGGCAAGTCTTGCTGAAGTCTAAGTCATCCTGTCCATTCTCCTCAAAGCTGGCCTCCTCAACAGCAGGATCCCCAGCAGACTCTGCCGCAGAAGTCGCAGCAGGGCTGGGTTCAGGATGGCTTTGGGGAAGGACGTGATACTCCTGGGCCAAGCCGTGTTCCGAGAGCCAGCGCTCTGCCAACATGGCCGCCATACAGCCAGTGCCGGCAGCGGTAATCGCCTGACGAAACTCGTGATCCTGCACGTCGCCGGCGGCAAACACCCCCTCCACACTGGTGGCCACGGATCCCGGGCGGGTGACGATGTAGCCGACTTCATCCAGTTCCAGTTGTCCTTTGAACAAGTCGGTGTTGGGCTTGTGGCCAATGGCATAAAATAGGCCACCCACTGACATCTCGCGTATTTCGCCGGTTTGGTTGTTCCGCACTTTCACCCCGGTCAGGCGCAGGCCGTCGCCCATCACTTCCACCGCCTCGGTGTTCCAGTGCACAGTGATCTTGGGGTTGTTGAGAACACGATCCTGCATGGCCTTGCTGGCCCGCATTTTGTCGCTGCGCACCAGCATGTGCACGTGGGATCCAAACTTGGTCAGGTAGGTGGCTTCCTCACAAGCAGTATCGCCGCCGCCGATCACCACCAATTCCACCCCTCTGAACATGGGCATAGCCCCATCGCAGACAGCACAAGCTGACATGCCCCGGTTCCAGTAGGTCTCCTCCCCCGGCAGGTGTAGGCGCTTGGCTGTGGCCCCGGTGGCGATGATCAGGCTGTGGGTGCGCAATTCCCGCTCGTCAGAACGGACGACAAAGGGCCGCTGGCTTAAATCCACAAAGGTGACATCTTCGGTGTAAAGTTCTGCCCCCCACCGCTGCGCTTGAGCCCGCATGTTCTTCATCAGTTGGGGGCCGGTGATGCCCTCGGGAAAGCCCGGAAAGTTCTCCACCTCGGTGGTGGTCATCAGTTGCCCGCCCGGGATCCCGCCCGCCTGGAACCCCTCAAACACAACCGGCTTCAGGTTGGCACGCCCAGCGTAAATGGCTGCTGTAAACCCAGCAGGGCCGGAGCCGATAATCACCACATTCTCAACCCGACTTTGCTCTGTCATCCGATGTCTCTCCTTCTGCAATGGGAATAAAAGCCAAACTCATAACGACTACGCTTTAGCTTAACACCCCTTGGCGAACCGGTCGAGGCCGAGGCCTATTAGCCTCATTTTCGCTCGCCTCAGGCCATTGGGGCCTTTTTTGCCCATCCCATAGGGTTATCTCTGCCCAGAGGTTGGCCAAGTGGCGGCCATTGCCCAAGTTTTGGATCCCCAACACCCAATCTCGGTTGACCCAAGCCAGAAGGAAAAGAGGTGTCTGAGATGGCCAGCAATTTGGTCTTGGTCAGAAAGCGGAGCTCAAATGAATTTTGTATCAGAAACTACAAAATACCCGTGTTGGCCTTTCTAGGATGAGTGAGCGTTTTTGGCCTGTCTGGGTCGAAGCGTGGGGATCACCTGCTGGGATCCCATTTGTTTCAGCCACAGTTCCCCCAGTCTTAACCGCAACCCAATCAGGAGAGAGTAATGGCATCCACGCCCCAAGAAGTGCTTCAGATGATCCAGGACAACAACGTCCAGATAGTGGATCTCAAGTTTGTGGATATCTTTGGCACCTGGCAGCATGTTTCCTTCCACACCTCGATGATCAAGGAAGAAACCTTCACCGAGGGGCTTCCCTTTGACGGATCCAGTATCCGGGGCTGGAAAGCGATCAACGAGTCGGACATGTACATGGTGCCGGATCCCAAAACGGCTTGGATCGATCCCTTTCTGGAGGTGCCCACCCTCAGCATAACTTGCAGCATTGTTGAGCCGCGCACCGGCCAGCCCTATAGCCGCTGTCCCCGCAGCCTTGCCGCCCGTGCCGTTGCCTATCTGCAATCGACGGGCATTGCCGATACGGCTTACTTCGGGCCGGAAGCGGAGTTTTTCATTTTTGAAGATGTTCGCTTCGACCAAACCCAAAACTCGGCCTACTACTTCGTGGATTCCATCGAAGGTCGCTGGAACTCGGGCCGCGAGGAGAAAGGTGGCAACCTGGGCTACAAGCCTCGCTACAAAGAGGGCTATTTCCCGGCCCCGCCCACCGATGCCCATCAAAACATCCGTACCGAGATGCTGCTGACCATGGGCAAGTTGGGGGTGCCCATCGAGAAGCATCACCACGAGGTGGCTACCGGCGGGCAAGGGGAGTTGGGCTATCGCTTTGCCGATCTGATCACGGCTGCCGACTACATGATGGTTTACAAATACGTGATCCGGAACGTGGCCCGCAAGCACGGCAAAACCGTCACCTTCATGCCCAAGCCCCTATTTAACGACAACGGCACTGGCATGCACACCCACCAGTCCCTCTGGAAGGATGGCCAGCCCCTGTTCTACAGCGAAGGCACCTATGCCAACCTGAGCGAGACAGCTCTCTACTACATCGGTGGCCTGCTCAAGCATGCCCCGGCAATCCTGGCCTTCACCAACCCCACCACCAACTCCTACAAGCGCTTGGTGCCCGGCTTCGAGGCGCCGGTGAACCTGGCTTACTCCCAGGGCAACCGTTCCGCTGCCATTCGCATTCCGGTGACCGGCAACAATCCCAAGGCCAAGCGTCTGGAGTTCCGCTGCCCGGATGCCACCTGCAACCCCTACATCGCCTTTTCGGCCATGCTGATGGCTGGCCTGGACGGGATCAAGAATAAGATCCACCCCGGCGAGCCTCTGGACAAAGATATCTACGATCTGGAGCCGGAAGAGCTGGCCAAGATCCCTTCCACACCCGGATCCCTGCTGGATGCTCTGGAAAGCTTGCAGAAGGATCATGCCTTCTTGCTGGAGGGAGGCGTCTTCACCGAAGATCTGATCCAGACCTACATCGAGTACAAGATCGACAACGAGATCAACCCCATCAATCTGCGGCCTCACCCCTACGAGTTCGCCCTTTACTTCGACGCCTAAGCGGTGTGGCCGATTCTGCAGCGGGATCCCTGATGGGATCCCGTTTTTTTCCGAGGAAATAGCACCCCTCAATTGTGGATCCCTTGGGCAACTTAGCTACTTTTGGTCAACAGCACCTCGTGCCAGCGTTGAAGCGTCCTGTGCCGTCCATCGACCTGAGGAAGCTCAACCCAGAAACCAAAAGGGGATCCACAGCCGGGATCCCTTCTCGCTGAGCTCATGCCAGAGCATCAACAGTTACGGGCAGATCAGCTCATGCTGACACGGCTACGGTCGTAGTTGAGCCGAAAGGTGGGATGCACTTTTCCTTGGATGCGGTTCCAGAAGTTGCGCACGTTGACATGCAGGCCAATCTGCTCTGTACCGCGGAGCAGCATGGATTGCTGACGAATCCGAATCAAGCGTTGATGGCTCATCATCAAGCGGCGAGACAGCTCATCCAAGACATGAGAACGGCCATTGGCAGCCACCGGGGCAGATGCCTCTGCCGTCTGAACGGGTTGAGCCGGCCCTTCGGCCGCCTTGAGATGATGAGCAACACCCCGATAGAGCAGGTCAAGGTTGGTGGGCAAAACCACCGGCTTGCTCAGGTGGCGGAACCGCCAGTCCAGCCCCCGGTAACGACCCCCCACTTTGCCGGGAGAAACCGCTGCAGTTGCAGAAGAGGGGGTGTAATCGACGCCACGGTAAAAGAGTGCCATGATCTTCGCCTCCAATGAGTTGAGTTTTCATCCGTTCGCCTTCTCCTGAGAGACAAGAGAAGCCACACGGTTACCAGAAGAGTTGAGGCGCGTTCCTTCGGGATATCTCCCTACTTCCGTCCTCTGGCCGTGATGTCGCTCTACCTACATTAACGAGCCGCCCAGCACGCGAGAGGATGAACGATTTCTATCTACATTCTGTATTATAAGCTACGGTTTTGAGGTATTGCCAGCAAGTTTTAACAAAAATTTCCACTGAGTTTCTGGCCAGCTTCCTCTAATCGGGACTGGTCAGCCGGGATCCCTGGGGGAAGTAAGGTGCAGGGCTTGGGGCCAGGTTCTCCACTCTGTCCGAGATGCCAGAGGAAGCATTATCGTGGAAGAATCCTCAGGATTGGCTACAAAAGTTCACATTCCTTGGTGGGTGCCCTGTGCAGGAAGACTTTCGTCTGATTTTGGACATTGTGACGGTATTGGCGGCAGCGGCAGCAGGTGGATTCTTGGCTTCGCTGCTGAGGCAGCCGGTGTTGCTCGGCTACTTACTGGCCGGGATCTTGGTGGGGCCAACCGGGTTGGGGTGGATCAAAGAGTTGGTTCAGGTGGAAACCTTGGCCCAGTTTGGGGTGACCTTTTTGCTGTTCACCTTGGGGGTGGAGTTTTCCCTGAAAGAATTGCGCAAAGTGCGGGGGATCGCCATTGGCGGCGGCATTTTGCAAATTGGCCTGACGATTTTGATCACGGCGGTGCTGGCAGTGGTCAGCGGCTGGTTGACGCCGGTGCAAGGGATCTTTTTAGGGGCCGTACTCTCCTTGTCTTCCACGGCGGTGGTGCTCAAAAGCCTCACCGAGACCAACCAAATGGGCACTCCCCAAGCCCAGGCCATGCTGGGGATCCTGATTGTGCAAGATTTGGCGGTGGGGCTGATGTTGGCGGTGTTGCCGGCTTTGGACTCTCCCCTGCCGGAGCTGGCAGGATCCCTGGCCAGGGCCTTGGCAGAAATCGGCTTGGTGGGGCTGGGGGCGGTGGTAGGCGGGATTTGGCTGGTTCCCGGTTTCCTGCGTCTGCTGGCTCAGCAGGAGAGCAAAGAGGTGTTTCTGCTGGGGGTGATCAGCCTCTGCGTGGGGATTGCCCTGTTGACGGAGCGGCTGGGCATTTCCAGCGAGATTGGGGCCTTCATTGCCGGGCTGATGATCTCGGAGGTGGAATACGCCGACCAAACCCTGGACTATGTAGAGCCTTTGCGAGATGTGTTTGCTGCTCTCTTTTTTGCGGCCATCGGCATGCTCATCGATCCCAGCTTTATCCTCGGCCATCTGTTGCTGATCCTGGGGCTGGTGGGTCTGGTGATGGTGGGCAAGTTTTGCATCGTGGCTCCCTTGGCGCGGCTGTTTGGCTACACTCTGCCGGCAGCGGTGGTGGTGGGGCTGGGCCTATCGCAAATCGGCGAATTCTCCTTTGTGCTGGCCAGCGAGGGGCAGGCTTTGGGATTGGTGTCGCGGCAGATCTATTTGTTGATTGTCAGCACCACAGCCGTTACCCTTCTGCTCACTCCCTTTCTGCTGAGGGGCGCTCCTCGACTGTTTTCCGGGCTACACGGGATCCCCTTCTTGGCCCGTTGGTTGGAATTGGGCGAGCGGCCTCGTGCTCTGGCCCCCGATGCTCCTCAACAGGGGCACGTGGTGGTGTGCGGCTATGGGCAGGTGGGGCAAGATATTGTGCGCATTCTGGAAGCCCGTCGTCACCCCCTCTTGGTTATCGATCAGTCAGAACGGGTGATCCAACACCTGCGTTCCCGTGGGATCCCTTACCTCTACGGAAATGCGGCCAGCCCGTTGGTGCTGGAGAAAGCTTGCCTGCCCCAGGCCCGCGCCCTGGTTATTGCTCTGCCGGATCGCATGAGCATCCGCCTCTGCCTGAAACGAGCTCTGGAGTTGGCGCCGCAATTGGATGTGGTGGTGCGAGCTACCGACAAGGAAGACATCGAACAGCTCTA
>NZ_JANSIA010000015.1:32448-35925 GCF_047461835.1 Synechococcus sp. R60.1
AAACGAGCTCTGGAGTTGGCGCCGCAATTGGATGTGGTGGTGCGAGCTACCGACAAGGAAGACATCGAACAGCTCTATCAGTTGGGGGCCAGAGAAGTCGTCCACCCCGAATTTGAGGCCAGCCTGGGGCTGTGCAGCCATGTGTTGCTAGAGTTGGGAGAACCCCCAGACATCATTCAGCAGGAGATCCTGGCCATTCGCAGCAGCCACTACCGCGATCTGCGCCCTCTCCACCCCAGTTGTCTGATCCCTGCGCCTGTCAGTTGGCTGACACCGCCGGCCCCACCTCCCTCTCCCCCCCTCCCCGCCAATGCCAACGGCAGCCACGACAGCCACCCACCTGAGTCTGTGCTGGCCTGGTGGGAACGCTGGCAGCGGCCTGTTCAACCCGAATGGGCAGGGATCCCTGGCTCTGCCGAGTAGAGATTTGCACCTCAATCTTCGTAGTATCCTGCAAACTGGAGGTGTGGCCACTGCAAGTTGCAAGCCTCGGGACAGTTCCCCCGCTGCCTTTGCGGATGGAGACGCTGGGAGGTTTTCCAGAGGCAACGGAAAGGGTCCTCGGCGTTGCTCGGCACTCTGGGGGGAGGGGTGCCCCATCTGTTTCTGGCCTAGGTTGCCATGCCGACCGTCAACTATCTGCGCATCAGCTTGATCGATCGCTGCAATTTCCGCTGCCAGTACTGCATGCCTGACGAGGCGGAGTTGACGTGGCTGCAAGCCCCAGAGCGTTTAACGGATGAGGAAATCCTCACGTTGGTTCGAGAGGTGTTTTTGCCGTTGGGGATCGATTGCTTTCGCCTCACCGGCGGCGAACCCCTGCTCAGGCCGGGGCTGGAGCACCTCATCCGGGCTCTATGCAGCCTGCCTGGGGTGAGAGATGTGGCCCTTACCACCAACGGCTTCAACCTCAGCCAAAAAGCTCAACTCCTCTATGAAGCGGGGTTGCGCCGCATCAACATCAGCTTTGATTCCCTCAACCCCGAGACCTTTCGACTGATCACGGGGCGGGATCGCTGGCGGCAGGTCTGGGCCGGGATCCAAGTTGCCCACCAAGTGGGGTTTGATCCCCTCAAGTTGAATGTGGTGGTGATCCCTGGGCTCAACGAATCGGAAGTGGAAGATCTGGCTGCCCTTACTCTGGAGCGACAATGGCATGTGCGCTTCATCGAGTTTATGCCCATTGGCAATGCCGCCCTCTTTCAGCAGGCCGGCTGGGTGGAGTCTGAGGTGCTGCGACAGCGAATTCGCGCTCGCTTTGGCCTGGAACCTGGGTTTGTGGCCGGCAATGGGCCGGCGGATGTGTTTCGCATCCCGGGGTCAAAAGGCACCTTGGGCTTTATCAGCCAGATGTCGGAGTGCTTTTGTGATCGATGCAACCGCATGCGGCTATCCAGCGACGGTTGGCTGCGCCCTTGCCTGCTCAACGAATCCGGCCAAATCAACCTGCGGGATCCGCTGCGAGCTGGGATCCCTGCCGAAAGGCTAAGACAGCAGGTGCGGGAATTGCTGGACATCAAGCCGGATATCAACTTCAAAGGACGGGACACCGGCAGCCAGGGATCCTACCGGCGCACCATGTCTCAGATTGGCGGCTAGCGGGGATAAGGGATCCGCAAAAGCTGGTTGACCGGTGGGTGGGCCACCTGCAACTGTTTCCCATCCGGCCACTGGATCTGGATTTCCTTGACCCCTGTTTCGGATCCCAGGCCAAAGTGGGCCACCGGCTCCATCTGACAGAGGTAGCCGCTGCCGGCGTCGATGGCCTGGATCTGGGTACGGGTGGAGGTGAGCAGCCTTACCAACGCGCCGCGGGCCGGGGCTCCCTGGCGGGTGAGGGGCAGAACCCTCAGCCAGTTGTTGGCATTGGCCTGAGGGCGATAGAAGCTGAGAGGCTGGGCGCCAGACTCCCCATGGGCAATCAACAATTCTAGACGACCGTCCCCATCCACATCGGCCACCGCTGCTCCTGTCCCCAATCCCTGCGGCTCGGCAGCATCTCCAATGTCGATGGCTTGCCAACGGCCGGAGCGCCAAGCAAACAGACGGTTGGGCTCGCCGATGTTGTTGAAAAACAGCTCCGGATAGCCGTCGTTGTCGAAGTCGGCAGCAATGACCGTGCGAATGCGGGAGGGCCTGGCCAGCTCAGGGGGGGCTACATCCTTAAAAAAACCGCTGGGGGTCTGGATCCAGAGGCGATGGGGGCCTTCCCAGTTGCCGTAGAGCAAATCCAGCCGTCCATCCCCATCCAGATCCACCGCCACCACGCCACGTCCGTGCTCGTCCGGATCCGCCAGGCCCACCTCAGCGGCAATCTCTTCAAAGGTGCCATCTCCCCGGTTGCGAAACAGAAAGTTGGGCCCCTGCTCATTGACGGCAAAAATGTCCATCCGCTGCGAGACCAAGGGCAAGGCCACCAGACCCCGCCCGCCCGTCACCCGATTCAATCCCGCTTCCGGCGCTACATCGGCGATCATCTGGTTGGAGGCCAGCTCATACAGGCGCATGGGGCCGCCGTAGTTGGCCACGAAAAATCCATAGCGCCCCTGGCCAAGACGATCCACACAGGCTACAGAGCGACCTGCGGTCAAGTTGAGGGCATCTTGGTTTTGCGGCAGGGAGAACAGATCCACCCAGGCGGATCCCTGCCAGTCGAAGAGGCGATCCCCAAAGCGCTTGCGCCCGCCGAAGGTATCGGTATTCAAAACGTAGAGTTCCTCTTGCCCGTCCCCGTCAAAGTCGGCGGCAGCCACCCCAATTGCCATGCGCCCTGCATCGGCCAGGGTGTCGTCTGCTTGATCCACCAGGGTTTGCCCATCCCACTTCAAGACTCGATTGGAGCCGCGGAACCCGCACACAAACAGCTCAAAGGCCCCATCCCGATCCAAATCGCAAGCGGCAACCCCGTAGAAAAGGGCAGGTGGGTTAAAGCGGATCTGCGAGCTGCAATCTTGGAACATGGGGATCCCATCGGAGAACAATAGGAACTGGTGGAGCTTCCAGCTCTGATGGTATGCTGGATCTTCGCTGGAACTTCCCCTTCAACCATGCCACGCATCAAATCTGCCATCAAGCGCGTTCAGATCGCAGAGCGGAATCGGCTGCGCAATAAAGCCACCAAAGCCATGGTGCGCGCTCTGATGAAGAAAGTGATCTCCCTCTCAACTGCCTATGCCGCCAACCCACAGCAAGAAACTCTGCAGGAAATCCAGGCGGCGATGAGTGCTGCTTTCAGCCGCATTGATAAAGCTGCCAAAACCGGCGTCCTGCACAAAAACACAGCCGCTCGTCGTAAGGCTCGGCTGGCCCGGATTGTGAAGCTATCTGTGGCTTCCTCGGAAAAATCCCAGGCTGAGGCTTTGGGTGGGCGTGATTGACTTCTCCTGCTGCTTCGGAAGTGGTGCTTGTGCGGGATTTCAGCCGCACGCAAACGAGATTTTGCCTCGGTGCCGGCAGGGATCCCAAGTAGCAGCCAAA
>NZ_JANSIA010000015.1:36025-39599 GCF_047461835.1 Synechococcus sp. R60.1
AGGATCCAGCGGGATTGCTGCTCCAGCATGAGACGCTCCACCGGATACAGGCCGAACAGCTCATAGCGGCTTTGGGCAATCAGGATCCCCATCGTGAAGCTGACACAGAGCAACAACCCCAAAGTCGGCCATCCTGGGCGGTGAAACAAGGCATATCGCAGGCCCGTCCAAGTAAAGTAATCCCACAGGCGGGCTATATCCGCTCGCAAAGCCCAGAGACTGGGGATCCCGACTACCAGCCACAGCAGGCCCAGAAAGATGAAGCTACCACCGTGATAGAGGCGCAGCAGACGCTTGGCTGCCGGAGACAGAGCTTGAGTGCCGGAAGAAGCTTTCTTTCGCCCAACTGAGCCAGGATCAGGGAGCAAGGGCATGGGGATCCCAATTTTCGACACCTCAACACCCATTTTGGACTTATCTCCGACGCAATAGCTCGGTTGCATGGGATCCTCGAACTCAAACGAGTACTTTTCTGCTTTCGGCTCGCCCATTTTAAGGGATCGATGCACAGGGAGCCCAGTTGTGGCTCTCCCGCTGCACAGCGCCATCCAAAAAGGCACTGATCAAAGCATCTGCTCAAAGCATCTGCCGTCTGCAAGTCTTCCTTATCCGTACAGTCAAGTTTCCTGAGAGACGCCCAGACGTCCCGTTCCAAGAGCTTGGCAGACGATCTCTTTGACGTTCATATCCTGAGCGAAAACCAACATTCCCACGGTGAAGGGATCCCGCCCTGGCTCCCCAAGGCAAACCGCGCAATTTGCCCAAGCAACACTGCGGAAATCCAAGCCAGAGGCAGGTGGGCAGGGTTGGGGATTGGGAACTGGGTCGGGGATATAATGGCTCTGCATCCTTTTCTTCGGCCTTGCTAGCTCAATGGATAGAGCACCGACCTTCTAAGTCGATGGTTGCAGGTTCGAGTCCTGCGCAAGGCGCTGGCCTTGCCCTCTAAGCCTTGCTTGGGGTTTCCGACAAGCTGCCCTGATGGGGGCACCACATCTGAACCATCACCTGCCGAGAGTGGCTTTCCACCCGCAGGGATCCGCCCATCAGCTCCACTGCCTTTTGAACCAGCGATAGACCCAAGCCCGTTCCCCCGGCGTTGCGGCAATCCAACTGGGGGAGGCGATAGAACTTTTCAAAAAGGCGGGGCAACGCTTCTGCAGGAATTTCCGCCCCTGTATTGCGCACCGTGATCAGCCAGCCGGGACGGCCATTGGAGTTAGCCTGGCTCACACTTAAATAGATGCTTTCCCCAGTGGGGGTGTACTTACACGCATTGTTTAAAAGCTCGCTGACCACCCGCGACAAGAGGCTCTCATCCGTGCAGAGGAGCCAAAGGTCGGGATCCCATTCCACCTGAAACTGTTGGCCCTGTTGGGCAGCTCGCAGCCGGAAGGGCTCGGCAAGATTGGGGATCCATTCCTGGGGAGATAAACAGGTAAGTCTGAGGACTTTGTTTCCGGATTCGAGGGCTTGCAATTCCAACAGGTCGTTGATTAACTCCAGCTCGCGGTTGGTCTCCATCTCCAAAATTTGAAAGTAGCGCCTTTCCCGCTCGGTTAGGTTGGCTTTGGATAAAAACCCAATGGCCAGCTTCATGTTGGTGAGAGGCGTGCGCATTTCATGGGAGACCATGTGCAGAAACTCATCCTTGAGTTGGTTGAGCTCCTGCAACTGCTGCACCTGGCGCTGAATTGTCTGATAAAGACGTGCTTGGCGAATGGCGATGGCACATTGGCCGGCTACCCGTTGGATGAGCTGTTGTTCCCGCTCGGTAAATATCTGCCCCGGTGGACGGGAGCCACAAATATTCCCCAAAACAAGCAGTTCCTCGTGTTGAGCTGTCAGATCCCTTTTGTCGCAAATGGGAGCGATGATCAGGGTGTAGCGGTCGTGGTTGGGCCAGCAGGGGTGATGGAAGTTGCTCAATTGGCAGAGCTGTCCGCGCTGGAGCTGACGAAGCACATGGGCGAAATCCGCAAACGAAACCTCCAGGGGGAAGCGCCGGATCCCTTCTCCGGCCAAATAGTCCACCGCCAAAACGCTGACCTGCCGCTCTGGGTCATACAGGGCAATGGCGCAATTGGATAGGTTCAAGCTGAGGGCCAGTTCTCGGGCTACCGTTTCCAAGATTTTTTGTTCATCCAAAGTGGAGCGAATTTCTTCGGTGATGAGCTGGAGTAGCGCTTCGTCGTTGTAAGCTTGTTCGAGCTCTGCATTGCGCACCCGCACTTGGTAATCCAATTCAGCATTGGCCTGCTGCAGCTTTTGATAAAGCTCTGCCTGCTGAATGGCCACTGCCAGGTGCTCCCCGATAGCCTTGGCCAGCTCGATCTCATCGGTTTGCCAATCCGGATCTGAGGTCAGGCGCCGCAGCGATAGCCCGCCCCACATTTGTTCCTGACAAGCCACCGGGATCACCAGCCAAGGGCCCAGTTGGTATTCTCGCTTCTCATAAATGGCAAAGGGATCGGCAATCTGCTCCGGATCCTGGACATGAAAAATTTGCAGCCGTTTCAAATGATCGAAAACCATAAAATCCCTGCTATCCGGCAGTCGCAGGTTCAGATTGTTGGGCAAATTAGGAAATCGGCTATGGCTGGCAATGCCCAACCACACGGCCTCAGCGGGCAGGTACTGATAAAGGGTAACTCGTGCTGCCTGCAACACTGCCCCCACTTCCCGCACCGCCACATCAAATAGGGTGGGTAAGTCCAGAGAGGTGTTGATGGCCTGAATGAGCTGATTAAACAGTCTTTCTCGCTGCAATTGCCGCTGCAGCTTCAGCTCGGCTTGCTTACGAGGGGTGATGTTTCTAATGATCATCAGGACTTGATCTTCCCCAAAGGGAACGATGCGGGCCTGGCGATATTGGGGCTGAGGGGATCCCTCTGGGCAGGGGTATTCGATCTCTTGAGCTTGCCGGGTTGCTAGGGCCAGCTCCAGATGCTCGCGAATGGCTTGGGCTATGGGTTCCGCCCCACCGGTGCAACCGGTATCAGGAAACAGCTCTTCAGGAGTTTTGCCCAGGTAGTAGGCAGGGGGATGGGGGACAGAAAAATGGCTGGGCGGCTTGAACTCCAGACATCGGCCCTGGCGATCCAGACGAAGCAGCATGTCGGGCAGGGCTTCCAGGAGCTGGCGATAGTGGCGCTCTCGCTCGGCCAAGGTGATCTCTAATTGCTTGCGCTCGCTGATGTCCAGGGTCACGCCGACAATCTCGCCGGGATCCCCTTTCGGCCCCAAGAGCATAATCCCCTGGGAAAGCTGCCAGCGCATCTGGCCGTCGGCCTGGTAAACCCGATATTCCACCGAAAAGTTGGGATCCCCCTCTACCGCCCTGGGCCCAGCCGTCTGCAAAGCTTCTTTCACCCTTTGGCGATCTTCCGGGTGAACGTGCTGCAAAAACACTTCCAGGGTGAAATCTTGGCCGGGATCCAGCCCGTATTTGGCCTTGCACTGGGGAGAAGCACTCAACTCCCAGGTGCGCAAATCCAGTTGCCAATAGCCCAGTTGGGTGGCTTCTAAGGCCAAATAGAGATGCTCTGGATAAAAGCTGCCGTCTCCTGGCCGC
>NZ_JANSIA010000016.1:0-27461 GCF_047461835.1 Synechococcus sp. R60.1
TTGGCCAGGAACTTCTTGAGTTTTCTCTATCTCGTCAGTGCTCTCTTTTGGCTCAAATGAAAGATCAACACAACCTAGTTTGGAATGACTATAGTCCTCAGATTGGGGTCTTTCGCGCAATTCTGGCGAGACTGGGATCTTGGCCAGGCTGGATAAGGCCCACCGATGCCTTTTGCACCTGCTGGACTTCTTGCAAAAGCTGCAAGTAAAAAGTCCGTCGTTCCCAATCCAGATCTCGGAGCCCACAGCCCGGCTCTCGATGGTGTAGGCAATCGCGAAACTGACAGGCGCCCAAGCGATCCCTTACTTCGGGGAAGCACCGTATCAACTGCAAAGGATGCACCGGCGGGATCCCTTCGCCAGCATTGAATCCCGGCGAATCGGCGATCCAACCGCCTTCCGGCAAAGGAAACAGCTCCACATGGCGGGTGGTGTGCCGACCATGGCCCAAACGTCTGGAGACGGCCTGAGTGGCCAGCCGAACGTCCGGCAGCAGCCGATTGAGCAAGCTGGATTTGCCCACCCCGGAAGGGCCTGTCACCACCGAGATCTGATCTCGACAGCACTGTTGCAACTGGGGGATCCCAGCTTGGGTGTGGGCACTGACCAACAGAGGCTCATATCCCCACCTCTGCAGGCGTCCCACCCAGGTTGTCGCTACCTCGGGATCCACGCAGTCACATTTGTTCAGCACCACCTGAACCCGCAGTTGGCTGGCCTCGGCTTGCACCAGCAGACGACTGAGGGCATTGGGCTCAGGGTCGGGCTCGGCTAGGGCCACCACCACCAGAACTTGGGTTGCGTTGGCAATAGCAGGTCGAGGCAGTTGAGTGCGCCGCGGCAGGATCACCTCGATCACCCCCCGCTCCGGCCAGAGGTCGGCGGCAGCAGGCGGCAAGCGCACCTCCACCCAGTCCCCCACCATCACCTGCTGGCCCATTTTTTTCAGCTTGGCCCGACTGGTACAGAGAATCTCTGCCGGGGTGGGCTTTTCAACCGGAAACCGAGCCGGGATCTCGGGAAAAAGGGCGGCCAAACTCGGATCGATCCGCACGCGATAAAAGTTGGCCTGCGCTGCGCGCACCCAGCCGGTACAACTGGATCCCGGATCCCCCTTTCCTTCTGGTTTCACCGGGCTCATGCCGACTCAGGCGTGCCACGACGCACCCAGAGAATGTGATGGCCTTCGGGGGCAGCCGCCTGTCCCTCAATCCGATGCCCGGCCATGGCTAGGCTGTTGGGCACCTGCTCCAGAGGTTCTCCCGCATCCAGCCATAGCTCCAGCAGTTCTCCAGGAGCCATGCGCTCCAGGCGCAGCTTCGCCCGCACGTAGTTAAGTGGGCAAGGGATCCCGCGCTGGTCAAGGATAAACTTGACCTCTTCCGACGAAACAGCCTCTGCAGTCATTCTTCCTCACGCTCCCGGTTGCCAGGCATCTGGGCCAGCCCCCGCAACAACCCGCCCAAGAAACCATCCCGCTTGTTGATGCGTTCTCCATGCAGCTCAGCCAGGCGCATGAGCAATTCCCGCTCTTCTGAGCTGATGCGGGTGGGGATCTCCACCACCAAGGTGATTTGGTGGTCGCCCCGAGACATCGGGTTGCCAATGCGAGGTACCCCCTTGCCCTCCAGGGTCAGCACTGTACCCGGCTGGGATCCGGCTGGGATGGTCAGCTCCACCTCCTCCTCCAGGCCGGCTTTCGAGTCCACGGTGGGCACAGAGACCTTGGCCCCCAAGATGGCCTGCAAATAGCTCACCCGCACCTCCGAGAGAATGGTCAGGCCATCTCGCTGGAAGTCGGGATCCGGTTCCACAAATAGGTAGACGTAGAGATCCCCGGGCGGGCCACCGCGTCGACCGGCATCGCCTTCCCCAGAAACCCGCAAACGGGTGCCACTATCCACGCCGGCTGGGATGTTGATGCGCAGTTTCTTCGTGGTTTGGGCCAAGCCCTCGCCATTGCAGTTGTAGCAGGGCTCTTCCAACACCTGACCGCTGCCACCACAGGTGGGACAAACCGAGACCTGGGTAAAGTTGCCAAACGGCGTGCGGGTTGCCCGCCGCACCTGACCACCGCCCCCGCAGGTGGGGCAAGTTTTCACCTCCGTACCGGGCTTGGCCCCGCTGCCCCCACAGACATTGCAGACCTCCAGGTGGCTGATGCGAATCTGCTTTTCGCCGCCGAAGATGGCTTCCAGAAACTCCAGTTTTAGGTCAAAGCGCAGATCATCGCCCCGTACCGGCCCCTGGCGACTGCGGGCATAGCCGGCTCCCGCCCCTGCAAAGTTGGTGAAAAAGCTCTCGAAAATGTCGGCAAAGCCACCCATCCCCGCAAAATCCTGGAATCCACTTGCTGCCGCAGCAGCTCCACTCAAACCCGCTTCTCCAAAGCGATCGTAGCGGGCTTTCAGCTCATTATCAGAGAGCACCTCATAGGCACGGTTGATCTCTTTGAAGCGCTCCTCGGCGCCTGGCTCCTTGTTGACATCCGGGTGGTACTTACGAGCCAACCGTCGATAGGCGCGCTTGATCTCCTCTTTGGAGCTATCGCGGCTAACCCCCAAGATTTCATAGTAGTCGCGAGCCATAGAAGCGCTTCAGAAGAGGTTAAAGATCAAAACATCAGACACACTTGAGATGCAACTTGTCAGGCAGCACAACCGAAGCAGACCTACAAGGCACCGGAGCTGGGGGAGAGCAAGCAGTTGCCTAGAATCCTCAGCGAGCTCCATAGATCTCGCTACCCATCTCCAGCAGGACAGCCCGCAGTTCTTCCATTGCGTTCCGTAAAGTTGCTAAGTCTACGTTATCATTTGCCAGCAATGCCCTCAATGTGCCCGCCACTTGAGCCCCCCGCTGGATTCGAGCTTCGCTGAGGCGATTGCCATGCTCCTGCAGGGTTTTGTCGTAGTTGTAGAGCAGGCTATCTGACTGGTTGCGGGCTTCCACCAACTGCCGCCGGCGCTGATCTTCTTCGGCATAGGCCTCCGCTTCCCGACGCATTCGCTCGATCTCGCTGCTGCTCAAGCCACCGTTGTTGGTGATCTTGACGCTCTGCTCGATTCCTGTCCCCTTTTCCCGAGCCGAGACTTTCAAGATCCCGTTGGCATCGATGTCAAAAGAAACCTCGATCTGGGGCACCCCACGGGGAGCCGGCGGGATCCCGGTCAGCTGAAAGCGGCCCAAGGTTTTGTTGTCTTTGGCCATGGCCCGCTCTCCCTGCAGGACGTGAATCTCCACCACACTCTGGCCATCGGTGGCAGTGGAGAAAATCTGGGTTTTACTGGTGGGAATGGTGGTGTTGCGCTCGATGATGCGGGTGAAGACTCCCCCCAGCGTTTCCACCCCAATCGAGAGAGGGATCACGTCCAGCAGCAGTAGATCTTTCACTTCTCCACCCACCACGCCTGCCTGGATGGCAGCGCCAAGGGCCACCGCCTCGTCCGGGTTGACGGAGCGATCTGGGTTTTTTTTGAAGATTTGCCGAATTTTCTCCTGGACAGCGGGAATACGAGTAGAGCCGCCCACCAGCAGCACGCGGTCGATGTCTGCAGGGGAGAGGCCAGCATCCCGCAGCGCCTGTTCTGTAGGCTCCACGGTGGCCTCCACCAGATCCCGCACCAACTCCTCAAACTTGCCGCGGGTCAGCTCCACTTCCAGGTGCTTGGGCCCCGAATCGTCGGCGGTGATAAAAGGCAGGTTAATGAGTGTAACCTGGGTGCTGGACAGCTCAATTTTGGCCTTCTCAGCAGCCTCCCGCATCCGCTGCAGGGCCATGCGATCCCGCGAGAGGTCGATCCCTTCCGTCTCCAAAAACTGACGGATGAGCCAATCGACAATTCTTTGGTCGAAGTCATCCCCCCCCAGGTGGTTGTTGCCGGCAGTCGCTTGCACCTCAAACACGCCGCTGCCCAGTTGCAGCACCGAGACATCGAAGGTGCCGCCACCCAAATCGAAAACCAGAATGCGTAGGTCTTGATCTTGTTTGTCTAGGCCATAGGCCAGGGCGGCTGCTGTCGGCTCGTTGATGATGCGCAGCACCTCCAGGCCGGCAATGGTGCCCGCATCTTTGGTGGCCTGCCGCTGGGCATCGGTAAAATAGGCGGGAACGGTGATCACGGCTTGGGTCACCGGCTCCCCCAGATAGGCCTCCGCATCGGCCTTCAGCTTTTGCAGGATCATGGCGGAGATCTCCTGCGGAGTGTAGGCGCGATCTTGCACCGCCACTTCCACCATGTTGTCTCGACCGGGGATGACTTTGTAGGGAACCCGCCTCCGCTCATCTTCGGTCTCGGCAAAGGTGCGGCCAATGAAGCGTTTGATGCTGAAGATGGTGTTTTCAGCATTGGTAACCGCCTGGCGCTTGGCCAGTTGGCCCACCAAGCGGGTGTTGTTCTTGGCGAAGCCGACAATGCTGGGGGTGGTGCGCCCTCCCTCGGCGTTGGTGATCACAACGGGCTGACCACCTTCCAAAACCGCCACGCAACTGTTGGTGGTTCCCAGGTCAATCCCGATGACTTTACCCATAGCCCCCTCTTCCCGTGCGCCAAGTCTCAACCCAAGAACGCGATTCCACGGATCTTAAAAGCATTCTGCCCAGAATCCCGCAGAAACCTTCAGACGTTGCTTTCGTCTCCGTAGCTTTACTGTAGCGTTTCTGAGACTGCTCTGGCTCTGTTTGTCAAGGTTCAAGTGAGCAAGTTCGGCTAGGAAGGTTGGGGGTTTTGGGGAGAGGCGGGCGTGTTTTCCGGACCAGCTTCGATGGTGGCTTGGGCTGGGGGGGATGGTTCAGAGCTGGGGCTGCCCGCCGAGACGGCTACCATGGCATGACGGATCACCAAGTCCCCCAGCTTGTAACCCGGCTGATATTCGACGGCTACCACATCTTCAGGATAGTCTGGGCTGGGCTGACGGGCTATGGCTTCGTGCAGGTTGGGGTCGAAGGGCTGGCCCACCGATTTCATGCGGGAGACGCCCATCTTCTTCAGGCATTCCACCAGCAGGCGATAGACGCTCTGGTAGCTGTTGTGCAGCTCCCGCTCGCGGTCGGTTTCCAGCTTCAGCTGCTGCTGAGCCCGCTCAAAGCTGTCCACAACAGGCAAGATCTCCAGCACAAATTTCTGCCGTTCTTTTTGGCTGAACTCTTCTTTTTCCCGCTGGGTACGCCGCCGGTAGTTTTCAAAATCGGCGTAGAGGCGCAGGTAGGCGTCTTCTTTCTCTTTGAGTTGCTGGCGGACAACTTCCAACTCGTGCTGGAGCTGCTTGAGAGCTTCACCGGGATCTGGAGAAGGCTCAGCTGCGGTTTCTCCGGAGGAGGTACCGGCTTCTGCTTCGCTATCTTCCAAAATCAGCTTCTCCAGCTCTGCCTCTACGTCGATCTCTTCTTCCTGTAGTTCAGGATAGGTATCTTCTGGGGCCATCGGTTGCTTCTCTTCGGCAGTCATGGGCGATGTCGGCAAGTGTTAGCAATGAGCAGTGACTCGGATATCCCCAGTTTGGCAGTTTCAAAACCGCCGCTGCACTCAGCCAAACCAGGCTCTGTGTTGATCGTATTCTACCGGGTTCTCTTTCAGCCAGTTGAAGTCAATATCTTTTCTTTCCTAGCCGACCAGCAGATGTTCCCGTGGCCGGCCCAGGCAATCGGGGAAGTAGATCTTGGCCAAGTCGGGGATTAGGCGCCAGTTGGGGCTGTAGATGGGTTGAATGGGGGAGTGGGTGTGAATATAGTAGACCAGAAAGTCGCGGATGCTATCGGCTGAGATCCACAGGGTTTGGGCTTCTTGGAACATGCTGTAACCGCCGCCGCCGCCGGCTCGGTAGTGGTTAATGGCCAGGCGAAAGGTCTGTGCTGGTTCCACCGGCTGTCCGCGGAATTGTAAGGTCACCAGGCGCTTTCCTACGGGGCGGGTGAGATCGAAGCAGTAGTCGATGCCGTGGTAGAGGTCGAAGGTGTAGCCGCGGGCTTCGGGGGCCACGACGGCAGCAGGATCGGCGGGAAGGTGATTGGGATCCAACTGGCGAAAATAGCCGGCAGTCTGTTCCAGGGCGCGCCGCAGAATATCTCCGGTGATCTCCAAAACGCAGAGGGTGTTGTCGTAGACGGTGAGGCTGTAGGCATCTTGCAGGGAGATGGGGCCTGCTGACAGGCCGGCGCTGCTGCAGATGTTGACCAGGGAGAGCTCTGCGGGGAATCCTGCCTCCCGCACTGCTTGCAATTGGGCCTGATGGAGCAGCTCTGCCAGAGGGTTGGCCCCCAGACGGGCTGCCAGACCGCCGCTATAGGCAGAACGGGCTTGGCCAATGGGCTGACGGATGTAGCGCAGGGTGGCTTGATGATAGGGCTCTGTCAAGGCCAAGAGTTCGGGATCGGGAGGGATCCCTTCGGCGGAGAGGAGCTGTGCGCTTTTGCTGATGATTTGCCAGCGGCTGCCCTGGCGCTCCAGCTCCAGGGATACCTGGGAGAGGTGGCTGCCCCAATAGCCGGGCTGCACCACTAGAGCTGGGGATCCCCCCAGACCGGCGATGGTCTGGTGGGTATGGCCGGAGAGGATGACGTCAATGCCGTCCAGTTCGGCCAGGGCCAACAGTTCGTTTTCCCCTGCCAGGCTTTTGTTGCTGCACCAGCCGGAGCGATCTGGGTTGTGCCAATGCTCAGGGGTGCGCAGGGGGGGCAATTGGTTGGGGCCGCTGTGCAGGATCAAGATCAAAACATCCACCTGAGGTCGCAGCAGCGATAGGTAGTGTCGGGCGGTCTCCAACAAGGGGGCAAAGCGCAGCCCCGCAATGTAGTCGGGTCGCTCCCAGGTGTCGATGCGGGGGGTGGTCAGCCCTAGCAAGCCAACGCGAACCCCGGCCAATTCCCGGATCAGGTAGGGCTGGAAGAGGGGATCCCCATTCTGGCGGAGGATGTTGGCGCAGAGCACCGGACAGCGGAGATCGCCGATAAAATCCTGGAGAACTTGCAGCCCAAAGTTAAAGTCGTGGTTGCCGGGGGTAAAGGCGTCGTAGCCCAAGGCGTTGAGAGCATGAGCCAAGGGGTGAGGGGAGACGCGCTCCACTTGCGCATAGTAGCTGCCTAAAGGGGATCCCTGAATGGTGTCGCCGCTGTCGATGAGCAGGACGGGATCCTCACTGGCTGCTCGCACGCGCTTGATGAGGGTGGCCAGCTTGGCTAAACCGTGCTCCGCAGGGATCCCGGTGAAGTAGTTCCAGGGATGTAGATTGGCATGGAGATCCGAAGTGTGGAGAATTGTTAATCGCATTCTCATATCATAGCCAAAGTCAAAGCCCAACCCAAACTCGTCAGCCCAGCAAGAACAGCACCTGCACACAGCCCACCAAAAAGCCGAGGAGGCCGCCTAAGTTGACGATGGCCTGGAGTTCTTGGCGCACAATCTGCTGGATGGCCTGCTCCAGGTCGGCAGGGGAGGTGGCGTTGACTTTATCGGCAATGACCTGATCCAGGTTCAACACCGGGATCACCTGCATCATCAGGGATTCGAGATCCCGTTCTAGGTAGCGCTCCAAGACCAAAGCCAGGTCGGCGCTGATCTGATCGATGGAGGTGATCAACGCCTTGGAGTTGCGCAGGCGTCCCAACACCAGGCTGGCCACTTTTTCCCAATCGATGGTCTCCCCCAGCCCTTTGATAACCTCTGGCCCTTGGCTGCGCAGGTAATCTTGGATCCCGTCGCGGAGGGCACGGCGCAACTGACGCACGGCGGAAACCGGCAGGTTTTGCAGCGAGAGGTTCTGCAGGATCTCGGTCAGGCGGCGGGAGGCGTTGATGTCTTTGAGCAGATCTTCCAAGATGGCTTCTGCCCCTTCCGGCTCTTCCAGACAATAGGTGCGCAGGCGCAACAGGGCATTTTTCAGGCCGAACAAGTTGGCCACCACCCAGTAGGAGCCGGTCGCTCGTTCACGAAACTCCTCGTCAAGGGATTCGATGTTGCGATCGGTGAGAAAGTCCACCAAGTTCTGCCGCAACACCTTTGGGGGCAGCGCCTGCTTCAGGATCCACTCCGAGAGCTGCTTAGCCTGCTCGCTGCTGAGGCGCAGCTCCAGCAACACTTGGTCGAACAGTTGGTTAATCGGCCCTTCCAAAAAGGTTTCTTGGCGGGCAAGCACCTTCACCAGGCGGGGCAACGACTCGTTAAACAGGTCGGCTAAAATGCGCGCCAACACCTGAGCAGTTTGCTGCTGTTGCTCAGGGTTTTGCAGCCGATCCAGGGCTACCCCCAGCAGCCAGCGGATCCCAGCTTGCATGCGCTCGGTTTGCAGCAGCTTACGGGCCAGATTGTGCAGTTCCTCCGGCGTGAGCAGGGATCCCATGATGGTCTTGGCGATCTGCTTGGCCAGACGAGGCTGGTTCTGCGGGATCAGGCCGGGGGTAAAGGGGATGCGCCAGCCGAAAACCCGATAGGGGCGGTAGGGCCGGAACAGCATTTTGATGGCAATGTCGTTGGTGAAATAGCCGATCACCAGCCCGGCCAGCGGGGGCACAACGTAGATCCAGAAGGCCATGGAAGCAATGGAGGGGGCTCTCTTCTACTCTACCGAGCTGCCCCGAGTCACTTCAGCCAGCCACAGGGCAAAAGAGGGTTGGCCAGTTCATTGGATGATCAGGCTATCGGTCAGCTCCAGCTCCACCAGCGTATTGGGCTGCAGCGTCACCACCCGGTCAATATTGGTACTGCCTGCCGCAGCGCCGGCCAAGCTGCCGGCCAAGATCGGCAAAAAGCCCCATCCCCCCGTGAGGATCCCCAAGGCCAACCCACCTGCTGCCCCATAGCCTGCCCCGCGGGCTACAGTTGTGCCGACATCGGCGTTGCGATCCAACCCGACTGGTAGCGGCGCAGATTGGCCTCTCACCAAGTAGGTGGAAGAGCCGATGGTGAGGCGGTTGGCCACAAAGCGGCTGCCGACGACCCGCTCTTGGGGATCGGCGCTCTCCGCCTCCCGGCCAGACAACTTCAGTTCTCGGTAAACCGGCTCAAAAGTGCCCCACACTACACTCCCTGCCGGGATCACCACCTGGCCAAAGCGATCCACCACCGGCTCGGAGACTTCCAGGTGGCCGTTAATGGCCTGGTAGGGCTGGAAAGTGATGGGGCGGTAGACCGTGAGGAGAATACGGGTGCCGGCAGGCAGCTCGCCCCGCGTGGCTCCGGAGAGATCCCCACCTGGACTGAGGTCGGGCCGACGTTGATAGGAATAGGCCTCGCCTTGGGGGAGTTGTCCACCTGGGGCCGCTGGAACGGGCACCACCGGGATCGGATCCAAGGCCGGAGCTGTGGGATCCAGCGGCATTTGCGGCACCTGAGGTACCGGTGGCAGGGCCGTGGCAGAGCCGGGGGAGGGCGGAGGGCTCAGCAAGGGCAGGGTAGGGACGGGATCCCCCCTGGGGGGTACCGACTGAGGGGTGAACTCGAACTGCTGAGCAGCAACCGGGGTAACGGCACCGGCTATCAACACCCCCCAAAAGGAACTCCTCTGCAACAAATGCAGGAACGGCTGCAAGGTTGAGCTCATGGATCCCATCCGGTCACAACTGGCAGTAGCTTAACATCCTGACCAGCTCATGCCCACTAGATTTAGTAGGTATTAAGGGATCGGAAGCTCTTAAAACACTATTGAGCCTGTTCGGGGTCTGGATCGAGTTTTCCCTAGGGGCTGGGGGAAGGAGAAGGAGTCGGTCCGCCGGGATCCCCTGGCTGGGGGGCTGGGGATTCTGGCTTAGGAGACTCTGTAGCCTCACTCTCCTGAGCCTCGGGGCTGGACTCCGGCTTGGGTTCTGCAGGAGACCGTCCTTCTGGAGAAGGAGAAGGTGAAGGCTCCCCGCCAGGCTGTGGAGTCGGAGTGGGTGTGGGGGTCGGTGTTGAAGTCAGGGTGGGTGTAGCTTCCGGCGTGGGTGTGGGAGTAGGCGTAGCTACCGGTGTTGGGGTTGGCGTTGGGGTCAGAGCTGGAGTCGGCGTTGGGGTCGGTGTGGGCGTGGCTGTCGGTGTTGGGGTTGGTGTTGGTGTTGGTGTGGGAGTGGGCTGGGCGGCCTGCACCTGGAAAGACCACTGCTGGATGGTGGTGTTGCCGCTGGTATCGGCAATTTGGACGGCGATCAAGGTCGGTCGATCGGTGGGCAGCGGCTCGGCTGGGGTGTAGGCGAAGCCGGTGCGGGTGAGCTGGGCTTGGGCGGTGACATCCGCGTTGTTCACCAGCAAGGTAAAGCTATTGAGGTCGATTCCCTGGTCGTCCTGGAAACGGGCTGAGATGGAGGGGCGAGGGTTGTCTGTTAGGGATCCATTGGGAGGGGCCAGTTCGCTGATGGTGGGGAAGGTGGTGTCGGTCACCCGCCCGATGGTGATGGTCTTATCCGGCAGCTGCACCAGGGTTACCAGTCCATCCCGCTCCAAGCGGGCAAAAACAGGCGCTTCTGAGGCCCGGTCTTGGCTGCGGAAGGTGTAGCTGCCCTCGTATTGCCCTGGGCGGGTTTCCTGCAGCGGCAGGTTGTAGGCAATGCCGGGGATGGAAAACGATCCCTGCGCCCCTGGGGATCCCAGCAAAAACACGGTAACGGTATCCCCTGGGTTTACGGATCCCAGCTCTTCGCGGGCGAAGAAGGTTCTCACTTCTGGGGCGGCGGGCAGCGTTTCTACCAGAGGCTCAATGGGAATGTCTGGCGTGGTCAGGGGTTCGGGCGTAGGAGTGACCTGGGCAAGGAGCTCGGTACGGATCCCAGGGCCGGGGATGGCAGCCCCCACCGGCGGATCCAAATTGGGTACTCGACCCACCTTGGCCAGCGCTTGGTAGGTAAGAGCAGCCACTTCCCCCCGCGTGGCCACCGCCTGGGCATTCAATTGGGTGGGGTTGGGGTAGAGCACCAACAGCCCTTCCTGAACTGCTGTCGCGATGGGGGCGCGGGCAAAGTTGGGAACCAAATTGGCATCGCCGAACGCGGATAGGATCGCGTCAATTTGGCCGGCATCTTCGATGAGCCTACCGTTGGTGGCGGCACGGGTCAGGACGGTGATGGCTTGTGCACGGGTGAGCACATCGTTGGGACGAAAGGTGCCGTCCGGGAAGCCGGAAACAAACCCTGCCGCTGCCGCTGCGCCGATGGAGGGAGCCGCCCAACTGGGAATGGGATCGGCAAAGGAGCGCACAGGAACGTTGGTATCTAGGCCAAAAGCCTTGGTGACAATAACGGCAAATTGGGCACGGGTGATGGATTCATTGGGACGAAAGGTGCCATCCGGGAAGCCGCCGATGATCTGCCGTTCATTCAACCCAGCAATGTACTGGGCACCCCAATAGGTGCTGATATCAGAAAGTTGGGCCCAAGCGGGATCCCCAAGCCAGGCCAAGCTGCTGCAACTGATCACCAGAGCGGCGGTTTTCCAGCCCTGCCAAAGGGAAAGCTCACGCATCGTTCACACCTCAGGTTCTGGGTACGGGATTTACAGTCTTGGATCCCCACTCTCGGTTGGGAGGGGCCCTGGAAGTTGGCCGGACAGAAGTGTAGGAGAGGATGATCCAAACCGCACACCCAGACGAGGAAACCTTCTGAAAAGTTCTGTCTGGCCACCGGTTTCGCCAACCTTTCAGGGGGCAGGATTGGGGTAGCGCTGGTGCACCGCCTCGATCTCCGCCAGGAGCTGCGGGGACAGCTCCACATCCAGGCAACTGAGGTTCTCTTTGAGTTGGGTCAGGCTGGTGGCCCCAATGATGGTGCTGGTGACAAACCAGCGGCTGCGCACAAAGGCCAAAGCCAACTGGGCCGGTGTCAGACCGTGCCGGCGGGCAATTTGCACATAGGCGGCCACCGCTTCTTCCACATTCGGCTTGCGGTACCGCTGGCCAAAGCCTTCAAACAAGGCCAAACGGGATCCCGGCGGCTTCACCCCCCCCAGATATTTGCCCGTCAGCAGCCCAAATCCGAGCGGGCTGTAGGCCAGCAAGCCCACCTGCTCGTGGCGGCAGACTTCCGCCAGGCCCATTTCAAACGTGCGGTTGATGAGGCTGTAGGCATTCTGAATCGAGACCACCTTGGGCAACCCCAGTTGCTCGGCCACCTGGCAGAACTTGCTCACCCCCCAAGGGGTTTCGTTGCTCAGGCCGATGTAGCGAATGAGACCCTCTTGCACCAATTCCGCCAGAGCCTGCAACTGCTCGGCAATGGGAACGGTGGGCCGCTCCTGGCTGGGATCGTAGGCAACGCCCCCAAACAGGGGCACGTAGCGATCCGGCCAGTGGATCTGGTAGAGGTCGATGTAGTCGGTCTTCAGGCGCTTGAGGCTATCGGCCACCGCCTGCTTGAGGTTGTCGCGGGTGATGGACAGGGATCCGCCGCGAATCCAATGCCAGGGCCGACCAGGGCCGGTGATCTTGGTGGCCAGGATCAGGCGATGCCGCGGTTGGTGTTGCAGCCACTCGCCGATGTAGCGCTCGGTGGATCCCTGGGTTTCCGCCCGCGCCGGCACCGGGTACATCTCGGCGGTATCGATGAAGTTGATCCCGTGCTCCACCGCGTAGTCGAGCTGTTCGAAAGCCTCAGACAAAGTATTCTGCTGCCCAAAGGTCATGGTGCCCAGGCAGATCTCGGAAACTTGCAAAGGGCTGTGGCCAAGCTGGCGGTAGCGCATGGGGAATCTCCATCTCCAACCCTAGACAGCGCGCCAGTCCCCATTGTGCCCAAAACCTGTCGGCCTACGGGATCCCCCGCTCTGCCCCCCTCCTACCTCGGTGCGGATCCCAGCAGAGGAACGTACTCGCGGTAGAGCTGACCCAAAATTTCCAGACCAATGCGGGTGCGGTTATCGGGGGGGCGAGCCTCAATGGCCGCCTTGACTTGCAAAATCGTGCCCACCGGATAGGGGGAGCGCAGCTCCTCCCGCTTGCCCAAAAACACATCCGTAAAGTAGTCGATCAGCCGCTTGACTTCCCCCACGTCCTTGCGGGAAATGTCCATATCCAAAACGGTGGTCAACTTGGCCCGCATAGCCTGAAAACTTTGCTGGCCGGTGTTGAGGGCCACCCGCTTGGCCAGGCTATCCACCACAATTTGAGTGATCTTCTCCACATTTTGGGTGACGATTTCTCGGTGGCGGGCGGCAAAGCGCAACTGAACCTCATCCAGGAATCGTTCTCGTTCCAGAATCTGGATGCCCTGTTGCTCCAGATCCACTCCATAGCTTTGCAACTGCTTGTACTGATTCAAAACCCATTGGTTGTAGAAGGAATCGGCCAAAACTCGCCAATAGCTAATGAGGGTGGCCTCGGCAGAGGGAACGCTGACCAAATAGGCCTCGCTGGTGATCAGGCGCAAATGCTCTGTCAGCTCATCTCGCTCCTTCTCATCCAAGTAGGAGGTGCGCGGCACCCAAACTGCCCCGTACTCGCTTTTCACCTCTCCGGGCAGGGATCCGAAGAGGGTGTCAAAAAACTGATGAATGCTGAAGAGAAGAAACTTTCCCGGATCCTGAAGGCGGTTGAGCAGTTCCTGTTTTTTCTCCTCCTGATATTGAGTTACCAACTGCTGGGCCTCGGCGATCTGGCCGCGGGCCACCTCCACATCTTGCCGCAGCTTTTCAATCTCCTCCGAGCTCACCATCTCAACACCAGTAGGCTCCCGTTCCCCGCTGAAATAGCTGCCCCCCAGCCCGCTGCCCCCAATGCCCACCAGGGGAGCGTCGCTGTCGTTGTCCAGGGTTAGAAGGCGAGCAAGAGCCTGGAGTCGAGCCTGCCGATTGGAGGAGCGCAGGGATCCCAGCTCCACCGGATCCCCACTTTCCCAACCGTCCAGCCCGCCGATGCGGTAGAGCGTGTAAAAATACTTGCTGAGTAGAAGCGCCAGCAGATGCCTGTTCTTGACCTCGTTGTACTCTAAGTAGGCCCGCAGACACAGTTGGAAAGCGATGTTGGGCAAGCTGCGACACACCTTCATAATCTGGGTGTAGACCCTTTGCAGGTGAGGCCGAAAGCTGCGTGGGATCGCCTCGGGCCGTAGGCCGCGCAACAAGAACTCCTGCTGGCGCAGATCTTGAGGGGTAAAGTAAAAACTTTCTTGCCAAAGCAGCTCATCCAAGTCACGGGCAAAAATCGGTTTCAAATGGTCGATGATTTGCACCACAACCGACTCGGTGAAGACCGGTATAATCTTTTCGATGTGAAGCTGATCGTAAACGGAGCGCAGCCGCTCGCTGCGGAAGTCTTCGATGGAGATCAGCCCCTTCATGGTTCCGATCCGACCATCGCTCAGCAGGAACTTATAGACCACTTCGGCAGTGGCCCCTGGGGAGAGAACAAGAGTTCCCGTCAAGTCAGGGCAGATTTGCAGGGGGCGTAGCAGGCGGCTGGTTTCACTGACGCTGAAGCAACTCCAAGCTGCCGGGTTTAACACCACCGACGATAGGGAGGCCAACAATTGCTTCTCGTCCAAGTCCTCCAGCCGAATTTCTCCCCTGTGAGCTTCGCTAGGTCCCGGAGGCAAGCTCGCCCGCGAATCCTGAACGGCGGAAGGGAATAAGGATGGGGGAGATGTGCTCATGCGGTAAAGGCTATTGAATCTTAACGTTCACTCTAGGTCGGCGAAGGATGGATGAGTGTGATCTGTATCTCTGTATCCAATGAAAGTCTCTCAAGAAGAATCTGCCCAGAATCTGCCTCGAATTGTCTCCCGCCGCCAGTATCTGGAAACGGTTAGCTTTTGGGTAGCGTGCAACCACGGTTTTGAGGATCCACAAATCGATACGTACCTTCAGCTCTGATGGATGAGGCTGCTGAGGCTTCACCCCTTTGTCGTGGACTGCTTGCCGAGCCGGTTTTCCTGACGCAACGCCTAAGCTAGGATGAAAGACCTGCCTATCGGTATGGGATATCGGGCTGGAGTTGGGTTTGGATGCGTTTTGACTTCAGGATTGGGGTGCAGCGGTCATGGCGGCCATTTTGATTGTCGACGACGATCCGACGATTCGGCTGGTGTTGAAGCGATCCCTGGAACGACAGGGCTACACCGTGGAGATGGCCAGCAACGGTTCCGAGGGACTGGAGCAAGCCCACCTGCTGGTGCCGGGGCTGATCATCTGCGATTGGATGATGCCGGACATGGATGGGCTGGAGGTTTGCCGACGCATCAAAGCCGATCCCAAGTTTTCCACGACGTTTTTTATTTTGCTCACCGCTCGCACCGAGGTCGAAGACCGCATCCAGGGCCTGGATGCCGGAGCAGATGAGTTTCTAAGCAAGCCCATCGACCCCAATGAGTTGCGGGCACGTGTGCGAGCCGGATTACGCTTGCACCAGCTCAGCTATGACCTGCAGCAGCAAACGGCCAGGTTACGGGCAGAATTGGCAGAGGCGGCCAGCTATGTGCGTTCTCTCCTGCCGGAGCCGGCCTATTTTCCCGACTGCAAAGTGACCCTCGAGTGGCGCTTTTTACCCTCCCAGGAATTGGGGGGAGATTCGTTTAACTATCATTGGCTGGATGAGGAACACCTGGCCATCTATCTGCTGGATGTGTCGGGGCATGGGGTGGGATCCGCTCTGTTGTCGGTGTCGGTGATGAACCAGTTGCGCACTCAAGGCTTGGCCGATGCCGATCCCCGCCAGCCGGACGCGGTCTTGCGCGCCCTCAACCACTCTTTTCAAATGGGATCCCACCATGAGATGTACTTCACCCTTTGGTATGGGGTTTACCAGCCGGGATCCCGTCTGCTCTCTTTTGCCAGTGCCGGCCACCCACCTGCCCTGCTCATCCAGGGTCAGGATTCGCTCCTGCTGAAGACTGCCAACTTGCCCATTGGCATTTTGCCCGACCTCACTTTTCAAAGGGATCAGGTGCGGATCCCCGAGAACAGCCATCTCTACCTGTTCAGTGATGGAGTTTACGAAGTCATAAACCCCCAGAGAGAAATCTGGGGGCTGGACAATTTGATAGCCCTACTGAGCAAGGGCGCTGGCAATAGTTTGGATCAGGTGATCCATCAGGCCCAATCCTTTCAGGGGCGGACGGACTTTGAGGATGATTTCTCCCTGCTCCGGATCAGCTTTGGTTAGAGGTGAGTTATGGCTATTGCAAGCTGCTTTGAGGCGATCCCTTGAGGATTCCCGTTTGCGACAGCTCCAGCCCCTTTCCCAAAGGAAGAGAGGAGCCGGGAATCGAGGCGATGCCCAGCGCGACCGGAAATGACCCTCTTGGCTCAAGGGGACTCTGTCCTGCTGTCGCGATCAGCCATCCGGCCCCTGGAGTTGCTCCCACTGAGCGGGGGTAAAGGTGCGCAGGGCCAAAGCATGTAGGCGGCCATCCTGCAGGTAGGCTTTCAGGGCCTCATTCACCAGCCGGTGCTGTTTGATCAGGGGCAAGCCCTGGAATTGTTCCGCCACCACGATGGCCTGGAAATGATGGCCATCGCCGACAGTGTCTTCCACCTGCACCCTTGCGCCGGGTAGGGCAGCCCGTACCAATGCCTCAATTTCTCGTGGATCCATGCGCTGTTGTTCCCGTTGTCTCGTCGCGTCAGCGTTGCGGAGCAATAGTGTGTCCAAGCTCGAGATCCCGCCTTGGATCTCGACCTGCTCATCCATTACCCTAGACGGTTCTGGGGCAAAACGGGATCTCTTCCGGCCCACTGCAGGCGGTGGCCAGGCTGGGATGGCTCAGCACCAAGACCTCGGTGATGGGACCGCGTTTGTGGCCCTGGGCGTTGATGGCACGGCTGGCAGAGATGGTCTGGATGGGGTAATCCCGGTACAGTTCCCGCACAAAGGGGCAATCGGAATTGGAGAGCAGCACCTGCACGCCTCGGTCGGCCAATGTTCCAAACACTTCTCGCAGGCGGATCTGTTCCGCTTCGCCGAAGGCAAACCGGCTGTAGGCTGTGAAGCTGCTGCTGGCAGAAAGGGGATAGTAAGGGGGATCCAAATAGACGAAATCCCCGGGTTTGGCTCGTTCGAGCACCTGCCAAAACGGCTGCACCGCGATCTCCACGCCTTGTAAAACTCGTGCCACGGCCCGTAGGTTCTCCGCGTCGCAAATGCGGGGATTGCGGTAACGGCCCAAAGGAACATTGAACTCTCCCCGCGAGTTCTCCCGGTAGAGGCCGTTGAAACAGGTTTTGTTCAAGTACAGCAGGCGGGCAGCCCGTTGCGCCGGATCTTCAAATCGAGCCGCGCGGATGGTGTAGTAATAATCCCGGCTGTGGTGGGCTTGGTGGTGGCTGAGCAGGGCAATGATCTCCTCCACCTGATCCCGCACGCAGCGATACACATTCACCAGCTCAGGGTTGATATCCGACAAAACAAAGTGTCGAGAACCCGATGGGATCCCTTGGGCCAGATGAAAAAAGACCGCTCCACCCCCCAAAAAGGGCTCGTGATAGGTGTTCCAGGTGCGAGGGAAAAAGGGTTCGTATTGGCTGAGCAGTTGCCCTTTTCCCCCTGCCCATTTCAGGAAGGGACGCGCTTTAACGGCTGGCTCCGCTGGGGTGGGTTCGCAGGAGTCGGGTACAGGGTTCCAGAGTTCTTCCCGCCGCAGAGCACGCCTATGTCCAAGAGAACAAGGGTGGGTCATCGTTGGTTCAGTGATCTGGATTCTCTTCCAGCAGCTTTTCTAGCGTCTCGATCCAATGCTCCAGCTCCTCCAGCGCCTGCAACACTCCCCCTGGGTCGCTCAGATCTGCCTGCAGCAGCTGGGTGGTTTCTGCCAAAGTCAGGGATCCGGGCGGGCTGGCCAACCAACGGAGGTAGTGGGGCAGAAAGTTGCGCGGAGAACTGTGATAGCGGCGGTGACAGGCCAAGGCCACCAGGCTGGCAAGGCTAGCCTGATAGGCACTAAAGGGGTGGAGAAACAGCTCCGGCATCCCCACCCAGTAAAACTGGTGTTCCGGCAACAGTTCCACCGCATCTCCGCACAGCTCTTGACACAGCTTCAACCACTCTTCGCTCACCCAAAGAGGATAGGTTGCCACATTTTCCCATGCGGGGAGCCCCGACCGATAGAGAATCAGCTCCAGCCGACTGATCAAGCTCTGGTAAAACACCGCCTGCAACTGGGCTTCCAAATGGTGTATCAACAGGGCCTGGGCCAACTGGAGGCTGCCGGAGCGTTCCCGCCAGCGCTGCGGAGCAGTTTGCCCCTCTGGGTCGTAAAGAGCAGGCCTGCCCATGCGAGGGGATCCCACTGCTGAGGCAACCAGGTGATCCAGGAGTATTTGCTGCAAAAAGACGGTGTGAGCCTGCACCCCCCACGCTCGCGGCAGCAGTGCGGAACTCCCCTGCATCTCCTCCAGATCCAGCCAAACTTGGGGATCCTCAGGCCGGAGCCGCTGGCTGATGATAGCAAGAACCTTCAACAGGAGCTCGCTCCCGCCGGATCCCGTTTCTCCCGACCTGGGCGAGAACTCCGTTTCGCCGGGGCGAAAGGCTGCGCCCGCTGCGCGATTGGGCTTGTCTGCCTCGATTGCCGAGCCGACTTCTAGCAGCCAGGGTTTGGCCTGGGCCGCACACTCGGGGCAGAAGTCCTGCAGGGCTGCCCAGATTAGAGAGGTGGCCTCAGCAGAGGTCAGGGGCGGCACGGGATCCCCCCAGGGCGCATGCAGATCGCAGATGCGAATGGAACGTCCCATTGTTCTGCTTTTGAGGCGGTAATAGTGCTGGAACAGGTCAAACCGATCGCGGATCCCTTCCAATAGGTTCTCCAAAAAGGTCTGAGTCAGGCCCTGGCGGGCCAGATACAGCTCGGCAGCAGAGTCATAGCCCCGCCATTGGGCCTCCCACAGGTGGTCGCGGATCAGGGTGCTGAGGATAAACCCACCCAGATCGGCATGGGCTTCTAGGTGTTGGACTAGCCGCTGGTAGGCCACCCAGCGGATCTCCGCGCTGGCGTGAGTTTGTAAGCTCTGCAGCTGGACAAGAGTGTGCTCTGGGAGCGCAGCAGGCGAGTTCAGGGTCACTTGCCACAACTGCCGCCAAGCTAACCTTCCTGTTGGGTACTGTTGGTGGAGCAGGCACTCCAGAGGCTCCGGTTGTTGGTGACCCCGCTGCTGCAGGAGGCGACACAAAAACTGGCGAAAGGGGCGCAGCTCCGGCTCGGCACAAGCAGCGGCCAAGGGATCCGAGGGCCGATCCTCTCGCTCCTGCGGCGTCTCAGCTGCGGGTTCGCCGAGGGGAACGGCGGTCAGGGATTGCAGTTCCAGGGGGAAAAACAACAGCTGGCTCTGCAGGGAGATGACCCGCTCCAGATCCCTCCAGCTGGGGTCTGCCTTCGTCCAGGCCATCTCTGGTTCGGCCTCAGCCGAGATCGCTGTTGGAAGGCTGCTGCTCTCGCAACCCTCGGCAAGATGGGCTGCCAGGGCGAGCGCCTGCGTCAGCTCCGACAACTCCTGCAGCGCCACCGCCAGCTCTGGCGGGCTGAGCTGGACCACCTGCCCCCGGTAGCGCTGGGCAAACTGCTGCACCTGCTCCTCCAGTTCATTCCAGGTTAGGGCGCGCTTTTTCCCAGAGCCAGAGAAACGCTCGAAAGGGGGTTCAGCAGCAGGAAAGACCACCGGCATCAGCCTCCTAGAGATGGGGTCGTCCCTCTGTTGGCTTGTCGGCAGAGGGGTGTGCCCGCCTTTTGACCTCTGCCAAAGGGCAAATGGCTGGGGAAATCTGGGTTGGAGGTACAGGCTGCGATCAGAGGGATCCGGATCCCTGCTATCCCCCCCTGGGGGTTCCCATCCTGGTCAGAACATAGCCTCACCGCTGCTGTGCTGCGCAAAGGCGGCAGCAACAGCCAACCCAAGCCTGAGCCATTCGGCAAGCTCGGATCCGGGATCCCGCATTCATTAAAGACTGCGACTGCGAAAACCGACGTGCCTCCTTTGGGGCAGGAAAAACCTGAGATGATTGTGACATTCTCCTTGGGCAAATGCAGCCGGCAGCGTGGGGATCCCAATTTCGGCCAGGATACGTGTTGGGACAGAATAGGCCTGCGGCCACTTGTGCAAAGGGTAAAAGAACTATCCGAGGGAGGTGACTGCATTGTTTGCCCAAGTCACTGCTGCCGCTCTGCTGGGACTCCGGGCCGTGCAGGTTACGGTGGAGGTGGATGTGGGCGGTGGCTTGCCCCAGATCACCTTGGTGGGACTGCCCGATACTGCCGTTCAGGAGGCCAAAGAGCGAGTGCGGGCGGCGATCAAGAACTCCGGCTTTGCTTTACCCCAGCGGCGGATCATCGTCAACTTGGCCCCTGCCGATCTGCGCAAAGAGGGCCCCAGCTTCGATCTGCCCATTGCCATCGGGATCTTGGCGGCCTCCGGGGTGATCGAGGGGGAAGCGCTGGCCAACACCCTGATGGTGGGGGAATTGGCCCTAGACGGCACCCTACGCCCGGTGGCCGGGGTTCTGCCTATTGCCGCCAGCGCTGCCGAGATGGGGATCCGCCGCCTGGTGGTACCCCAGGAAAATGGGCCGGAAGGAGCGGTGGTGCAAGGGATCCAAGTGTATGGGCTGCCCTCCTTGGCGGCGGTGGTGGGCTGGCTGCAAAACCCAGAGGGAGTTGAGCCGGTGCGGATCCAGCCAGAGCAGATGTTGCCAACCGAAACGGAACCCCTGCTGGATTTGGCCGATGTGAAGGGGCAAGAACATGCCCGGCGGGCTCTGGAGATCGCGGCAGCCGGCGGGCACAACCTGTTGCTGGTGGGCAGCCCGGGAGCGGGCAAGACCATGCTGGCGCGGCGACTGCCCGGCATTCTGCCCCAGCTGCAGTGGGAAGAGATGTTGGAGATCACCCGCATCTACTCGGCAGCCGGCCTGTTGCGGCAAAACCTGCACCTGGGACGCCAGACCCCCCTGATCGCCCAGCGGCCCTTTCGCGCTCCCCACCATTCGGCTTCGGCAGTGGCGCTGGTGGGTGGCGGCCCCTACCCCAAGCCCGGGGAAATCTCGCTGGCCCACCATGGCATCCTGTACCTGGATGAGCTGACGGAATTCCGGCGGGAGGTGCTGGAGGTGCTGCGCCAACCCCTGGAAGATGGCAAAGTCACCATCTCCCGCGCCCGCGTTTCCCTAGAGTTTCCCGCCCAAACCACCCTGGTGGCCTCCACCAACCCCTGTCCCTGCGGCTTCTACGGGGATCCCGTTCACCCCTGCACCTGTACGCCGCAACAGCGGGAGCGCTACTGGTCCAAGCTCTCCGGCCCGCTGCTGGATCGCATCGACCTGCAGGTGCGGGTCAACCGCCTTAAGCCGGAAGAAATTGTCCGCGCCCAGGGCGGCGAATCTTCCCAAGCGGTGCAGCGGCGGGTGGAGCGGGCACGACAACGGCAGCGGCAGCGCTTTCAAAACGAGCCTGGGATCCACTGCAACGCCCAGATGCAATCCCGCCACCTGCGGCAGTGGTGCTCCCTTTCGGATCCCTGTCGCAAGCTCTTGGAAAGCGCCATCCAAAAGTTGGCCCTGTCTGCGCGGGGGAGCGACCGCATCCTCAAGGTGGCCCGCACCATCGCCGATCTCGAGGGCGCGGAGGCCATTGCCCCGGCCCACATTGCCGAAGCGATTCAATACCGCAGCCTGGATCGCGCTCGGCTGTAAAGCCCAAGCGCTCGGCGCCGCTGACGCGACCACCCCCAGCCCCCCTCCCAGATAGGGTTTCCCTCACTGCCAGAGCTCCGGCCTGCCCTACGGGATCCCACCCCCTGTTTTGTCGGGAAAAAGCTGTCCCCCCTGCACCTGAAGGATTTGGGCGGCTTTGAGCCAGCCGGCGTCAAAGGATCCCAGGTGGGTGGTGGTAACCAAGGTTTGCACGCGCTCCTGAATGGCTTCCAAGAGCTGGTTTTGCCGCTGCAGATCCAGCTCTGCCAGCACATCGTCCAACAGCAGCAAGGGCGGATCCCTGACCACCTGCTCGATCAGCTCCAGCTCCGCCAATTTCAGAGCCAAAACCAGAGTGCGCTGCTGGCCTTGGGATCCATAGGCGCGGGCGGCAACTCCGTTAATGCACAGCTCCACTTCATCCCGATGGGGGCCCACCAGAGAGCTGCCCAGGGAGTGTTCGGCGGCGGCTTTGGCGCGGATCTCGGCCAAAAACTGGGCTTGGATCACTTCGGGGCTGGCCTGGGGATCCGGCAGGGGCACTTGGGGTCGATAGGTGAGGGTGAGGGTCTCCCGTCCGCCGCTGATGGTTTGGTGCCAGCGGGCGGCCAGGGGTTCCAGCCGTTGCAGCAGCCGGGCACGACGGCGCATGATCCGGCTACCGGTGGTGGCCAGTTGGGCATCCCAGAAGTCCATCTGCGAGAACTTGTCGCCGGCAGCCGCGGGATCCTGCTTCAGCAGGGCGTTGCGCTGCTTGAGGATCTGGCGATACTGCTCCACCAGGCCGAGGTAAGCTGGCTCCAGCTGCAGCAACACCCCATCCAACCAATTGCGCCGCGCCTCTGGCCCCCCTCGCACCAGCTCCAGATCCAGGCTGGAGAACACCACGGCATTCACCTGTCCCAAAAAGTCCACCTGGCGGCGCAGCACCTGCCCGTCCACCTTCAGGGATCGCCTGCCGCTGCTGCGCAGCTCCATCACCAGCTCGTGGGCCACCCCCAGCCGTTCCACCGTGGCGGCAATCCGCGCCTGCTGTTCTTCTTGATGCACCAGCTCCCGATCCCGAGCGGCCCGCCGCGAGCGTAAGGTGGCCAACAGCTCCACCGCTTCCAGCAGGTTGGTCTTACCCTGGGCGTTCTCCCCCACCAGGATGGTTTTGGGCGCGTCGAAGGGGATCCCTTGCTCCCGGTAGTTGCGAAAGTGCCACAGGTGCAGGAAACGCAGGTACACCAAGGGAGATGTAAAGACGCGATCAGTCAGTATTCGAGAAGAACAGCCCCCGCTCTGGGGGCTTTCACTTTAACCCAACTCCAGCAGGGGCCAGAGAAGATAGAGGGGTTAACCCCGGAAACTCAGCCAGCAGGGATCCCCTCTATCCCCAGTTCCGGGTAGGCCAGATCAGCGCCTGGTCAGGGTAGTCATCCCCCCGAGGCGCTCAGCCGCCAACAGGTGTAGGGCAGCGCGGGCGGAGTAGCGGGCAGCTTTGCTACGGCTGTAGTCGGCGAAGGTGTAGCTGCTGGGATCCGTACTTACGTCGCCCAACAGGTTCTGCACTTGATTCTGCAGGTCAGAGACGCTGCCGGAGTTGATGTTGGCGAAGGCCATCTCCGCTTGCAGCCGGCTGAGGTACTCCTGAGCCCGGAAAGGGGCCTCGAAGAAGGAACGGCCAGGGCGGCCCATGAAACCCAGCTCCGCTGCCCCGCTGAGCTTGCGCCGGGGATCCCAGCACCAGGGGGGTGAGGAGCACCAAAATCGGCAGGGAACAGCCGAGGGCACGGGTGAAGGAGGAACGAATCCTTTGCCAAGCCACTCGGCCTTACCTCAGGGGGGATCCGACTACCCTGGGCGAGGTCATTTCAACCAACTGCGAAATGGCAATTACCTAGCTTCCCTCTCCCCAGAGGAGGAGGGCTGGGGAAATGTCTCATACTTCATCTAGATCTAGAATGGCCCAAGCTGATCGGTCCGGTTTGGCCAGGCTCTCAACCTTGAGCCCATTGCTTGCAAACGTTTTGATGCCATGACTTCTCCCGCCGAGCATACTTGGAATGCCCTGGAGGTGGATCCCACCCTCCTCACCCCCATGATGCAGCACTACGTAGAGCTGAAGCGGCAGTATCCCCACGCCATCTTGCTCTACCGCCTGGGGGATTTCTACGAGATGTTTTTCCAGGATGCGCAAGTGGTGTCGCGGGAGCTGGAGCTGGTGCTCACCGGGCGAGAGGCCGGAGCCATCGGCAGGGTACCCATGTGCGGGATCCCTTACCACGCCTTTGACCGCTATGCCGCCCAGTTGGTGGCCAAAGGCTATGCCCTGGCCGTCTGCGACCAGATGGAGCCAGCAGAGCAAGCCAAGGGCTTGGTGCGGCGGGAAGTAACACGGGTGATCACCCCTGGCACCGTCCTCGAAGAAGAGCTGCTGCAGGCGCGGCAGAATAACTACCTGGCGGCCATTGTGCAGCTCAAAGGATCAAGGCAAGCTCCCTGCCGCTGGGGCCTGGCCTACGCGGATGTCTCCACCGGCGAGTTCTGGGTGTGTCAAAGCGAGGGGCAAGAGCCTCTGGAGCAGGAACTGGCGCGGCTGCAGCCGGCGGAGATCCTGCTGCCCACCGAGGAGGGACTGGGCCTGGGTCTACTGCGGCCCGGGGATCCCCAAGGGCCTTTGGGGCTACCCGGCCAGTACGCCTATACGCTGCGCCCAGCGGAGCCTTTCGAGTTGGCGGTGGCGCGGGAGAACCTAATGCAAACCTACGGCCTGCGCTCTCTGGAGGGATTGGGCTGCGAGGGGCTGCCCCTAGCTATTCGAGCGGCGGGGGGGCTGTTGCACTATTTGGAGGAGACGCAAAAGAACCTAGTGCAGCCCTCTCCTCAGGGGGGCCATCCGCTCCTGCGTCCCCCTCGCACCTACCAGCTCACGGACTACCTCATCTTGGATCCCCAAACCCGGCGTAACTTGGAGCTCACCCAGACCATCCGAGAGGGGGCTTTTGTGGGATCCCTGCTCTGGGTGCTGGATCACAGCCGTACAGCCATGGGGGGGCGCACTTTGCGGCGCTGGCTAATGCAGCCTTTGCGGGATTCGGAGCAAATCCGCCTTCGCCAAGACACCATCCAGGAGCTCTTGGAAAACCCCTCCCTACGGGCCCGCCTGGGATCCCTTCTGGACTCTCTGTACGACCTGGAGCGGCTGGCCAACCGCGTCGGATCGGGCACCGCCAACCCGCGCGAGATGGTGGCCCTGGGATCCTCCTTGGGCAAACTGCCCCAGTTGGCCGAGCTGGTGGGGGAAGCCAAGACTCCCCTCTTGCAAAGCCTGCAACAGGTGGATCCCGCCCTGGTTGAGCTGGGCCAACGCATCGAGCACACCCTCCTGCCCTCCCCTCCCCCTGTGCTCACCGAGGGGGGCCTCATCCGAGCCGGCGTGGATCCCGAGCTGGACAGGCTGCGGCAGCAGGTGGAGCAAGACCGCCAGTGGGTTGCCCAGTTGGAAAAAAGCGAGCGCGACCGCACTGGGATCCCCACTCTCAAGGTGGGCTTCAACAAGGCCTTCGGCTACTACCTCAGCATCAGCCGCGCCAAGGCCCACCAAGTCCCCAAAGAGTACATCCGCAAGCAAACCCTGACCAACGAAGAGCGGTTCATTACCCCTGAGCTGAAAGAAAAAGAGGCCCGCATCCTCACAGCCCAAACCGACATCAACCAGCGGGAATACGAGCTGTTTGTGCAGTTGCGCCAAGAGGCAGGATCCCGGGCCGAAGCCATCCGCCAAGTGGCCCAGACCCTGGCTGCCGTCGATGCCCTGTTTGGCCTGGCGGAAGTGGCAGTGCAGCAGGGATACACCCGTCCCCTCCTCACAACAGACCGCCGGCTCATGATCGAGGAGGGTCGCCACCCGGTGGTGGAAAAATCCCTGCCTCAGGGCCTATTTGTCCCCAACTCGGTGCAGCTGGGATCCCCCCACGGCCCCGATTTGATCGTCCTCACCGGGCCCAACATGTCCGGCAAGTCCACTTACCTGCGGCAAATTGGGCTCATCCAAATCCTGGCCCAGATGGGCAGCTTTGTCCCCGCGCGGCGGGCAGAGTTGGGCCTCTGCGACCGCGTATTTACCCGCATTGGCGCTGTGGACGATCTGGCTACCGGCCAGTCCACCTTCATGGTGGAAATGAACGAGACCGCCAACATCCTCAACCACGCCGGCGAGCGATCCCTGGTGCTTTTGGACGAGATTGGCCGAGGCACCGCTACCTTCGATGGCCTTTCCATTGCCTGGGCGGTGGCGGAATACCTGGCCACTCAGGTGCGCGCCCGTACGGTCTTTGCCACCCACTACCACGAGCTCAACCAACTGGAGACCTTGCTGCCCAACGTGGCCAACTTCCAGGTGGTGGTCAAAGAGCTGCCGGATCGCATTGTCTTCCTGCACCAGGTGCAGCCGGGGGGGGCAGATCGCTCCTATGGCATCGAGGTGGGACGCATGGCCGGCCTGCCCCAGCCGGTAATCCAGCGGGCCGAACAGGTGCTGGCCTTGGTGGAAAAACACAGCCGCATCGGCCTGGGCCTGCGCAACCAAGGAAAAAGCCAACCTGCCCAGAAGAACTGCAAAAAAGAGCCCGCTCCCAATCGCAGCCCCGATTCCGCCGTTGGGGATCAACTGTCTTTGATCCCAGCACCTCTCTCTCCCGATTGGCCTTAGACTCCCCTACCCCTAATCCAGATCCCGTTCTTGCAACCCCAGGGCTGCAGCCAGCCCATCCAGCTCATCCCGATGCCCCTCCACCCACAGGTGGGATCCAGAAGCCGTTGGCGTTCGTTCCCAGGACGAGAGCGGGACGGAGTCCTCGTCGGCTTCCTGCAGTTTCAGGCGGATTTGTTCCGGGCGTTGGTTGCGCTGCCGGTAGTACCAACCCGCCCAAGGAGAAGCCAGCACCACCATCCAGGGCCAAGCTCCCCACCCCGGCTCAAGGGTCTGCAGCACCAAGGCCAAACAGGCCAGTCCCGTCCCCGCCAGCCCCGTCAAAAAAAGGGCCAGCCCCACGCTAGCCTGACCCTGCCCTGCAAAGGTGGCGATCCCCTCGGCATCGGCGGACTGGAGACGATAGCCACGCCTTTCCAAGTGCTCCCGTAGAGCGGATCCCATTTCCTCCAGGCTGCGACTGCTGAGATAGACGCGAGTCTCAACGCGATCTTTGCCCGAAGCTCGCAGGAAAAAGAATAGACCGATGGCCAATAGAGTCGTCAACGCCAAGGTTGAAACCTTTTCCCCCGTCAGCGGGGCTATGGCCAACCCAAGTGCCTGAGCAGAGCCCAGTCCGCCCAGAGGAAGGGGGTTGACCTGTTCGGGGAGTCTGGCTCCCCCACAGCTGGGTGGGATAGGTGAATGGGAACAGTTCATCGAATAGAATCGAATAGATTGGAATAGGCAAAGCAATTTACACGCTACCTTTGAAGTTTAGACCCTCTAGGATGGATGGGTTACTTCCCCCAAGGACGAGCTGCTGGGTTCACCCTGAGGGCAATACGCTTTTTCGCAGTGGCGGTGACGGTTGAACTGGGGGGATCCTACGCTGGATCTCATGCCTCTGAGATGAGAAATGCAACTATAATTAAGTTATGATAAGGGACTCACGCTCTACCCGTTGCGTGATCCCTTCACTGCCACGTTAGCCTTTCTCTGTGGGGTATGGGCAGGAGGTCGGGTTGAGGAAGAGGTCAATGTGTGATTTTCCTCCGAATGCCGCAAGGCGTTGAGCAAAGGGGAACACTTAAGCTTAACCCGCTCCACATCGTTTACTATCCCTCTCTCAGCCCACCGGACTGTCCACCCCTGTCGCTACATCAGCAACACCCTACATGTCTAACTACGAACCTGAACTCAACGACATTTTGTTGGATGGCCC
>NZ_JANSIA010000016.1:27561-37583 GCF_047461835.1 Synechococcus sp. R60.1
ACCCCTGTCGCTACATCAGCAACACCCTACATGTCTAACTACGAACCTGAACTCAACGACATTTTGTTGGATGGCCCCGCCGATCTCCTCGATGCTGCCGAAGAAGCAGAGGTGGATCTGGCCGATGGCGAGTTTCTGGAAGAGGAGCCAACCCGCCGCTCCACCGATCTGGTGCGCCTCTATTTACAGGAGATCGGTCGTGTTCCTCTGTTGGGGCGCGATGAAGAGGTGGCCCTGGCCCAAAAAGTCCAAGACTACATGAAGCTCTTGGATTTGCGCCTGCGCCTGCAGAAAGAGTTGGGACGGGATCCCACTCTTGCGGAATGGGTGGCCAAGGCCAACCAGTACCCCGAGTGGGCGCAACTGACCCCTGAAAAGCTGCAGCAGGTTCAGCGAATTGGCAAGCGTGCCAAAGAACACATGATCAAGGCCAACCTGCGCCTGGTGGTGTCGGTGGCGAAAAAGTACCAAAACCGCGGCTTGGAGCTGTTGGATCTGATCCAAGAGGGCACGCTGGGCCTGGAGCGGGCGGTGGAAAAGTTCGACCCAAAAAAGGGCTACCGCTTCAGCACCTACGCCTACTGGTGGATCCGGCAGGGCATTACCCGTGCCATTGCCACCCAAAGCCGTACCATTCGCCTGCCCGTCCACATCACCGAGAAGCTGAACAAGATCAAAAAAGCGCAGCGCAAGCTCTCCCAGGAAAAGGGCCGCACCCCCACCATCGAAGACATCGCCTCCGAGTTGGAGATGACGCCGCCTCAAGTACGCGAGCTGTTGGTACGGGTGCCCCGCTCGGTTTCTCTGGAAACCAAGGTGGGCAAAGACAAGGACACCGAACTGGGGGATTTGCTGGAAACTGACGACATTTCTCCAGAAGAGACCATGATGCGGGAAGCCCTGCATCGCGATCTACAGCAGTTGCTCTCGGATCTCACCAGCCGCGAGCGGGATGTGATCCGCATGCGTTTCGGCTTGGGGGATGGGCGCACCTATTCGCTGGCGGAAATCGGTCGCGCCTTGGATCTGTCGCGAGAGCGGGTGCGGCAAATTGAGGCCAAAGCCCTGCAGAAGCTGCGTCAGCCGAAGCGGCGCAACCGCGTGCGAGATTACCTGGAAGCTATCAGCTAGTTCCGGCTTGCCCACTGGCTCCCCCAGCGTCCTACCCGTTTCCGCAGTCGGGCTGCTGCCCACTCCACTTCTGGGATCCGCAGGTAGAGAGCTCCGGCGGCGAACAAGCTTAGACCTAAACCCGCGGCCAGCCCGGCCCAAATGATGGCGGTGAGCAGGGGAGACCCCACAATCTCGTAGGAGCGCAGTTGGGTCCACAGCCAATGGCTCAGTCCCCCGGCCAAGACGGTGATCCCCAGCAATGGCAGTAGGGCTTGTCCCATCTCCCGCCAAGGGATCCCTGGCAGGCGCTGGTGGAGGCGGATCCCCAGTCCGATCACGGCTATCAGGTTGACGCCGGCGGTGGCCAGGGCAATGCCCGGCGCTTCAAAAGCCTGCAAAAATAGAAAGTCCAGTAGGGCATTCAGGCCAATGGCCATGCTGCTAATGCGCAGAGGCGTAGCCCCATCCTCCAGGGCATAGAAGATCCGCACCAGCACATCCCGCAGCAGGTAACCGGTCATCCCCAGACCATAGGCCATGAGTAGGGCTGCCACCTCTTGTGTCACCTCCGGCGTAAAGCGCCCCCGCTGGTAGGCCACTTGGACAATGGGCTCGGCCAAAGCCACCAACAGCATCGACAGGGGCAGGGTCACAATTGCCGTAAGCATCAGCCCTTGGCGGATACGCTGGCGCAGCTCCGGCCAACGGGATCCATCCCCTGCCAACTGGGCATAGAGAGGCATCAAGGGCACCAGCACCATGTTGGAGAGGATCCCCAGCGGCGTTTGTACCAGAAGCTGGGCATATCCCAAGTTGCCGATGGTGCGATCCCCAGGTACGAAAGAGGCAAAAAACAGATCCACATAAACATTGATGTGGATCATCCCGGAGGAGATCACCGCCGGCAACATCAGCAAGCCCACCGCCCGTACCTGCGGGGATCCCCACTCAAAGCGCAGGCGCGGTCGCCCCAGCCCTAACCGCATCTGGAGCGGAATTTGGGCCAACCATTGGGCAATGGCCCCGATGAGCACGCCCCAGGCCAGCAAAGTTGGGATCCCCGTCCATCCCAGCGTGACCAGGATCCCGATCACCGCCAAGCTGGAGATCAGCGGGCTAAGGGCAGGCAAGGCGTAGTGTTCGGCAGCATTCAGCGCTCCAAAGCCGATGCCAATCCACCCCGAGAGCAAGGCCAAAGGGGCCATGATCCGCAGTTGCGCAGCGGCCAGAGCATGGACTTCGGGGCTGGCTCCCGGCGCATTCAGGCGCACCACCCAGTCCGCTCCCCACCAAAGGCCCAAGCTGACCAGCAGGAGCAGGCAGCCTACCAAGGTGGAAATGGATTCCAGCCAGGCAGCCGCATCCTCCCTGTCCCGATCCCGCTGCTTTTTGAGGACACTGACGATGGCGCTGTGAAAAGGGCCGTTGATCCCTCCCAGCAGAATCAACAGAAAACCGGGCAGGATGTAGGCTACCCCGAAGGCGCTGTACTCCGGCCCCGAGCCATACAATGCTGCAATCAAAGCTTGGCGAATAAAGCCTATGCCCTTACTGAGCAAGGTCGCCCCGGCCACCAAGCCCGCCACCGACATCAACGAACGGGATGGCCCTGCTGAAGGAGATCCCCCAGGGATCTCTTCCTGAGTGGCAGACTCCTCCATTACCTTGTGTCCTGCACCCCAACCACTGCCTCAACAACAAACTGATCCCGGATCCCTCTTTGAATCCCAGGAGCCGCTTCCCATTATCGGGAATATCGAACCCTTCTGGGCAATTGTCGGGCATTAGCTGGATCCCTTGGGCAGGCAGCGAGCTTGTCAGGCCAACAGTTGCCGTTCCTGTTCCAGTTGCTGCAACAGATGCTCATCCCCACGGGCTTGAGCAGAACGGATGCGCTCCTGCAGCCGGTGCAGCAGGTTCCGCCGATGGGTTTCCTCGACCAAGGTCATGAAGTGCTTCCGAGAGGAGACAGCCGCTGCCGGGCTCCCTTGCACCTCAGGGATCCCTGCCGTCACCCTTGCTCCAGGATCGAGGGCAATACCTCGATAGGTGAGGGGGAAAGACTGAGGCAGCGCCACGGCTAGGGATTGAGCTGGCCAGCTCCACCCCAAACCCCGGTGCCGAGCGGGCACATTCTGACGGCTTTGAATTACCCCAGAGGGATGCACAAACTCATGGGCAATGCCTTGATAGGTCAGTTGCAAAGGACTCCGTCCCGCTAATGTGAACAGCAAGAGCCCAGAAGCACCACCGCTCACAGCAGCTCGTCGATCAGCCGCAGCACCTGCTGCAGCTCAGCACCGGGGATCTTTTGATGTTCTAGGTTGATCTCCACCAACTGTTTGAGGGCGAGGAGCTTAAGGTTGGCCTCCACCGCCGCCGCCGCAATGGCCTGTGCTGCCGGAAAATAGCCACTGGCCCCCAAATCCAAAAGGGCAGCCCGCCGCAGATGGATGTTGTGGTGATTCAACACCGACAGCAGGCGCTGAGCAAAAGTCGGATCCCCGGTGAGACGATAGCAGGCCCGTGCCGCCGCACATTGCAAACGGATGGAAGTGTGCTCTAGGTAGGGACAGATTGGCTCCAGAGCAGCGGTCACTTGCAGTTGTCCAAGAGCCTCGATAATGGCCTCTAGGGCGGCTTGGGCTTCCGTCTGCAGTCCTTGCTCCACAAAGCGCAGCCCTTCTAGCAAAGCGGATCCCAGCTTTTCCACTTCGTCGGGATCCCTATGGAGGTTGTTGGCAAGGGCAATCTCAACCAGCGCCTGGGCAGCCGCTGCCACCACTTGGCCATCGGAGCAAGACAAAGCCGCCTTCAGGGGCGGGATCCCGGCCAGGGATCCCAGTTTACCCAAAGCACGAGCAGCATTGCGCCGCAGCGGATATCCCCCTTGAGCGGTGCGATCCGTTTCATCGGCCAGGGCCTCGATCAGGGCCGGGATCCCTTCGGCAATGCGCATGCGCCCCAGCCACCAAGCCGCATAGTAGCGTTCCCCTGGATCCCCGTGGCGCAGCTTGACGATTTGTCCAGCCGGGGTGAGATCCACCGACGGATTGGGATCCAGAGGAACAGCAGTGGTCATGGAATCAACAACGGAGAGGACACCGAGAAGGGATTAAGCGCTGCGGACACTGACGATCTTGGCGCCCGATTTGAGCAACCGCTGCATTGTTGCCGACAGTTGATCGGCAGAGACGAAAATCTGCTGGTTGGATTTGCGCACTCGGCTGGAAGTGGCCAGCGCCGAAGGCGGATTCAGCAGTCGGGTCACTTCCACACAGAACATGCGATCCGACTGGCCCGTTGGCGGCCCCAGGTGTTTGGAAATGGGGCTGGGCGGCAGCAGGCCCCGCACCCCAATGCGGCGAATGGCCGGGGTAAACCCGGTGGCCAAAGGCATCATCAGACGGGGTCTGGGCCCTTGGGAGCGGTCGTTGTTGGCGTAGCCCCCGTAGAGGGCGAAGAGATTGGTAAAGTCGCGGGTGGAATGAGCCTTGCGGTATTCAAACCCACGCGGGTAGGGGACGATGTTGTCTCCAAAAGCTTCTAGGTATTCTGGGCTGTCGATGTAGGAATCGATCTCCGCGCTGTGGCCGCCAGATTGGTAGATGTCCAAATGGCGGGCGATGTCTTTGGGGCTGGTGGGAGCGCGTCCCAGCAGATGCTTGAAATTGAGCTCGATGGCCCGGGTTTGCGAGTTGGGGTAGAAAAACCGCTTTTTGTAGGCTTCGGACTTGGCGATCCATCGCACAAACTCCCGCACCGTCAGGCTGCCCTGGCGCAACAGCGATTCCGCACTGGCCAGCTCCTTCCTATCGGCCCCAAACAAATGGTCGTTGCCCAGCACCTGACGGTAGATGGCCCGCAGCACCGCATTGAGCTGATCCTGGCTGGCGTTGGGGCGCAACTCCAGTGGGGTGGTCTCCGTAATGCCCCGGATCCCCATCCGGCTTGCCGCTGTAATTGCACTCATGCTAATTCCCCCGATTGAACTGAATGGACACAGATTGAGAACAAGCTTGCGTTTAGGGTCATTTCGATTCAAGCTAGGACATTGCACCCACACCTAAAGTGTTGGTTGCGTCGTCGCGTCGGCGTTGCGGAGCAATAATGCAGGGGGCCAAAAGGCTTTTCAAGGACTCCGTCCCGCTGGCGCGATCAATAGCCCAGGCGTCTCACCCTAGCCTGAAACGACTGTAGAAATCGAAAACTAAAATTAGAAATCAAAAATCGGCAGCCCCAAGCTGCAGAAGAGCAACAGTGGCGCCTTCCTATTGGGGAGACTGATCCGCAAACCCACGTGGTCAAACGTATCTCTCCGCAACGTAGCAGGCTCACCACCGTTGCCCTCAACAACCTTTCCTCGCCATCCCCCCTGGTTTATGGGATGAGCCAACTGGCTAGCCGGCGTCACCCTTTTAGAGGGATCCCAAGCTCCAGAACTTAGCTGAGCGCGTTGATGGCGTAGTCGATGTAGGTGTTGGCTTCGGTGGCCGCTTGCCCGGTCAGGCCGTGGTTGGCTTTGATGTAGCGCAGGGCTTCGATGAACCAACTGGGGGAGAGCTCAAAAGCGGCGTTGATTTCGCGGATCCCGGCCAACTGATACTCGTCCAGAGGACCGGTGCCACCGGCTACCAAGCAGTAGGTGATGTAGCGCAGGTAGTGGCGCACGTCACGGGCGCACTTGTCTTTGCCGGCTTGGGTGTGGCACTGCCCACCGGGTTGGGTGGTGTAGGGGAACTTGGCGTAAACGGCTTCGGTGGCACCGCGCACCAGCTCGTCGGCACGGCTGCTCAGAACTCGAGCGGCTTCCATGCTGGCGGCAGCCCGCTGAAAACGGCCATTGATGGCCTGCAATTCGCTGTTGCTCAGGTAGCGCCCTTGGCTATCGGCAGTGGCGATGGCGTCAACAATTGGGGTTTGCATGATTCAAAACGCTCCTTTACTTAACTCAAGCTCAATGCAAAAAACAAAGCAAAAGATTCAAAGTCTCAACTGCAAAATCGCTGCAAAACAGGTTACTTTTCCAGGGATCCCCTGCCAACCCGAGTTGTCTTAGATCCCAGAGAGGTCTTCACAACTGGATCCGGACACAACAGAAACTTCAGTCCACAAGGGATCAAACCACAGCGGCAGCAGCGCGATCGAAGTAGGATTCGATTTCGGCAATCAGAGCGCTGCAGTCCCCCCGGGTGATGCCGTTGGGGTCGTTTACCACCGCCACCGCAGCCTTTTTCATCTTTTGGATGCCGTTGGCCACCGAGCTACCGGGGGTGCCCAAGGCTTGATAGGTTTCCCGCAGGCCGTTCAAGCAGCGCTCGTTCAGCACACTGGCATCTCCGGCTGCCACGGCGTAGGTGATGTAGCGGAGAATAATGTCCATGTCCCGCATACAGGCAGCCACATTGCGGCTGGGGTAGGCAGGCCCACCGGGAGCGTTCAAATTGGGCTCCTCGGCAAACAACTGACGGATGGCATCGGTCACGATCTTGGAGGCATTGCTGGTGAGGCGGTTCACAGCATCCAAACGCTTGTTCCCCTCAGCAATTACCTGCTGGAGAGCGGCAAACTCGTTCTCTCCCAAAAAAGCGCCTTTGGAGTCAGCTTGGGCAACAACTTTGCCAAATACATCGTTCATGGTTTTGAATCTCCCTAGCGAAAGTAAAAGAGGTTATGAATCCACATTCCCTGCAACGGCCCAGAGAGCACCTGCCGGCCAGGAATGCAACACTGCTTGGATCCCCAGTGCCGAGAGGTGCTGTTTAACTCACAGAACCGCCGACGGGATCGAAGCCGATAGAACCAAGATGAGCAAGCGAAGCTCGCCCCCAGAGCCAGGCCACCATCTACGGGATCGGACTTGGACAAGAAGCCTCAGCCGCTGCTGGCAACCTCAACTGGGCAGACGAGGAGAAGCTGGCTCGCCTTGTTTCCAGTCTTTTTCTACCGCGAAGGCAAGAAGCGATGAAATCAAAAAATGTAAATCGGCTTTACCTCGCGCAAAAAGGCTTAGATCGGTTTTCAATCTGTTTCCCATCTGGGATCCCAGGCTGTTCTCCCTGTCCTTCGCGGGAGTAGTTTTTTACAAAAGAGAATGTTTCTTTGCCTAGCTTTACAACATGAACAAAGATGTCAGCCCCGATCGCGGCTTTGCAGCTTGCAAGGGATCCATTTTCAGTATCGGAGCGAACATTCTCATAAAGGATACATAATTTAACACTTGCTGCAATCCTCGGTCGGGCCTGAGGTTGGGGCAAAATCTGAGAAGGTTCTCTTCGATTCCCTAAGATTTTCGGTACACACCTTTTACAGAAGTTCTGGATGCCCGCTTATGCCTATTGGGTTGGATTGCACTCCTTCCCCAGAGCTGCTGCAGATGGCGCGTTGGCTGGCAGGAGACTTCAGCAACCAAGAGCAAGCCTGGGAGAATCCACCGTTTTTCGCCCAGATCCGGGTGGCCTATCGCCCCTTGCCGGCCCACGTTTTGGGCGGGATCGGCTTTTATGTGGAGCAAGCCTACAGTGGCCATTTGGAAGATCCCTATCGGCAGGCGGTGGTGGAATTGACTCAGGCAAGCGCTGGGATCCTGATTCGCAACTATCGCCCTTTGGAGCCGCAGCGGTGGCGGGGCTGTGCTCGGGAAAGGGCAGACCAACTGAGTCAACTGAGGGCTGCCGATCTGGCCTATCTAGAGGGGTGTGATGTGCAGGTGAAGAGGCAGGGATCCCTCTTTGTCGGCGTGACGGAGCCGGGGTGCCGGTGTTGCGTGGTGCGCAACGGCCAAACCACTTATCTGCAGACCACCTTGCACCTGAGCGAGAGCGAGTTTTGCAGCCATGACCGAGGGATGGATCCCATCACCCACCAGCAGGTTTGGGGAGCCCTGGCAGGCGCTTTTCGCTTCCAAAAAGTGGTCGATTGGCAGGCGGAGCTAATGCTGTAGGCTGCAGCCCATCCAGCCCCACAACTCCACAGTTGACAGCGCTATTGCGCACTCTCCCTCAGTCGGCCTTGTGTACACTGTCTTTGGCCGGGATCCAATATTGCCGCGCGATGCTTCCGGGTTCGAGCATGCTGGCAATGGGAATGTTCTTTGCCGCTTGCAGACAGGATACGCTCCTTATCGGCTTAGTGTGGGTGTTCAATGCAGGTGAGGTCAAGCCCAAAGAATGAGCCACGGTCTGGGCGGGCTTGGCACAGCCCTTGGGGAATGGTAATCGCCCTAGTTGGGATCTTGGCCTTGCTGCTGCTCGGTGCCGGATGTTCTGGCCAGGGGGAATCTGTGGCTTCCCCCCCTGCGTTGATCCCTCTCCCGCCTCAACCGGGAACCGAGTCGATTCCCATGCCGGTGCGTACCCTGGGCAACAGCCGCTTCAAGCTCCTGGGCCTGACAGTGGGGGTGGCCGGGAGCGGAGCTGAGGTGTTACTGGATACCGGCTCGGCAGGTTTGCGCATCATAGCGACAGCAGCAGGTCGCTTTGGCCTGGAGCGGACGGGGATCCCTTCCACTGTGACGTTCGGAGATGGCACGCAATTTATCGGGGTGTTGGCCCGCGCCCCCTTCAGCATAGGCGGGATCCCCAGTCGGGAGCCGGTAACGATTCAGTTGATCGACCGGATCACCTGTGTGGACGCCCTGGTGGCCAGTTGTTCAGAGAACTTGTTTGGAGAAGGGCGGCCCTTCGCCGGGATCCTAGGCACGTCCTTGGATGAGCGCAGCCCCAACCGCGAGCTGTTTAGCCCGCTCACCCGTCTTCCGGGCAATTTCCGCTCTGGGTACATTATTCAAACGGGGGGCTTCAACTCCACCCAGGGCCTGTTCACGGTTGGCCTAACGGCGGCCAACACCGCCGGCTTCAATTTCCGGCAGTTTCCCCAGGTGGGAAGCTTTCCCGATGGCACACCCATCTGGCGGGATGAGGCTTTGCAAGTGGCCTACAGCATTAGCAACACTTCCATTCAAAATGCCCTCAGCCCCACCGTTTTTGACAGTGGTTCTTCCGACATTTTTCTCAATGTCAGGCTGTTGGGGGCAGCTCCTTTCTCCACCTCGACCTTGCCCCCCGGCGCTGAATGGCGAGCTGTGCTGGAGGGGGCTTTTGACTACCGCATTCGGGTTGGCTTTCCCATTACGCCCAGCCGGGATCGGATTTTTGTTAACGGCAACCAAGGAGTGCAACTGTTGGGCATGCCGCTGTTTTTCAACGCCGACGTTGCCTTTGATATTGAAGGCGGTCGGATCGGCTTTCGCCTACGTTGAGACGAAGTTGTTTTCAACATCCAAAAGCATTGGGATCACTTGCGGAGAAGAACTTGCCATGTTCGGCCGAGCCTTGAAAACCGGGAACAGCACGCCGCACAGATGGCCTTGGGTTTGGGGGCTACTGCTGCTCTGTTGGCTAGGGCTGAGCGGGCCGGCTTGGTCGATCAGCTTAGGGGATCCCTTGCCGGAGTGGGCTGAGTCTGTGCAGGTGGGACGACAGCGGCTGCGCGGGGTGGAGCAATACCGCGGCCAGGAACAAATCCGCGCCTATGGCAACGAAGCAGGACGGGTGTTTTGGATTCAAATCAACAGCAGCGCTGACTTGCCCCCGGATTACCGAGACTATTTGGGCGAATACCAACAATTTCTGGTAGAAGCTGTAGAAGTGGTGCCGTTGCGAGCCCGACGGCTGCGCTTCCGCCAGGGAAATCGCAGCGCCGAGTGGCAGGTGGTGGGCATGAGCGGTCGGTTTCAGGCGGAGGCGATCAGCAGAGATTTGGCTCCGCCAGGGTTGTTTGGAGATCCCTCGTGAAGAGCAGGAGAATTAGAGCTTATCCTAGAGATCCTAGAGAGAAACTTGAAACTAGAGTCTGCCAATGAATTTACTCCAGAAGAAAGTTGAGGTTACTCTTAATCGCTTCTTCGT
>NZ_JANSIA010000017.1:0-37106 GCF_047461835.1 Synechococcus sp. R60.1
GGGGGTGAGGATTTCGCGGCTGTTGGGCAGAGCAGAGGCAGCGGAGCTGGGAGCTTCTGGCTGAGCAAGAGCAGGGACAGCCCAGAGCAGGCTCAACAGTAGGCCACAGGGGGCAGAACAGGCAAGGTTCAACTGGGATCCCGCCGAGCCCGTCTGCTGTTGAGGAAGTTGAAGCGGATCCCTGGCTCCATTTTGCATCGCCATCGTGCGGTCATTCTCAACATCACCCCTAGCAGTATCGCAAAATGAAGGACAAAGATAAGACGGTTTTCCGCAGGCTCGCTGGCTGCCCTGTTCGGGCCAGTGGAAGCGAGTCCTCGCATTTGCCCCTGCAACGATGAGGCCGACCTGCGTCTGCCAGGAGCTCCGAGCACGGGCGGGACTCCTCTACACTCAGCAGAGACGCTTGGATTGAGACCGAGTCGATTTAGATTTAGACTCAGTTTAGAATAGTGGGGCCATCTGTCCGTGATGGCGGGGGTGGGTGTTGTGGGCGATGAAAGGGGGCAAGGTGGCAGACTCTCAGAGCACGCCCAAGCAAGGGGAGACCTCTTCCGGTCGGGATCGGGCCTCGCGGCCGAAAAAAAGTAAGCCAAGCCCTTCTGCCCAGTCTGGGGATTTGGGAACCTCAGAAGCAAGAGCGCGGCCAAAACAGGCCGATAGCACTCCGCGCCGTGCGGAGCAGCAGGAGATTTTACAAGATCACCCTTCTGGCTTGAACCCGCCCAAAAATCTCTCTATACTGCAGGGAACTTTATCATTTGCTCCCGCTTCTTCATCTCTCCTTCAATCTATGCGTGCTCCCTCTTCAGGTGACTCGGATCCCATCCTTTCAGAGACTCATGCGGGCTGGTCAGCCAAGGACTCTGTCCCACTTGCGCGAACGGAACCGGATCCCAACACGGAGCACCATTTGGCCCTGAGGCAGCGCCAGGAATTGGAGAGCCGTCTGCTCAAAGCCGAAGCCGAGCTCCAAGAGCGGCGAGTTCTTCAGGAACAACTGCAGGCTTTGCACCAGAAGGTGGCCGAACAAGAGAAGGCGCTGCAGGAGCGGGAGCATCTCTTGCAACAGTTGCAGCAGACTTTGGCGGCTCAGAAAGTCCAGATCTCGGATCAGGAAGCTCAGCTTGCTGCTCGGCAACGCTTAAATGAACGGCAGCGGCAGGATATCGAGGCCCTGCAGGAGCAGATTGAGCAGCTACGCTTGGCCCACGCTCAGGAGCGCCGTCAATGGGAACAGCGCCAGCAGGAGCTGCAAGCTTCTCTTCTGGAAGCCCAAGATGTGGCAGAAAAACGGGTGGAGATGTTGCAGCGTTTTAAGGCAGAGCTTTCTCTGGCCCGCACCCAAATTGCCGAAACTCAAGCGGAGCTGAGCAGCCTGCGAGCTTTGTACAGCGACCAACAGGCAGCCTGGCAGGAGCAACGGGAACACCTCGAGGCCCGTTTGGCGGGCTATGCCGAGACGGAAGCCGAGGCCGAGCAGCGCTGGCGGGAACAACGGCAAGAGCTAGAAGCAGCCCTGGCCGAAGCCCAAGCTCAATTGGCGGCTTTGCAAGCTCAGCAGGAGCATCTGCGCCAGGGATCCCTGGCGCAGCAACAGCTTCAACAGCAGTGGCAGGCCCAGGCCGAAGCGCTGCAAGTGGCCCTCTCCCAAGCCCAGGCGGAAGTTACCCGTTGGCAGCAAGAGCACCGCCATCTGCAGGAACAGTACGCCCAAGCCCAGCAGCATCTCTCCGCCATGGAGCGGCAGTTGCAGGCTGCCTTGGAGCAGTTGGCCGCCCAACCCGACTGGCAGCCACAGTTGCGCTCTGCGCAGGCAACCATTCTCCATCTGCAAGAAGAAATTGCAACCTTGTCCACGCAACTGGAGAAGCAAACAGAGCAGATCAAAGCTCTGCAGGCGGAGCGTGCCGCCCTCTGCGAAGAAAACCGCTCCCTCCGAGAAAAATATGAGCAGCAGCAGATGCATGTGCTGAGCCTGAAGGCGGCTTTGGAACGCAAAGGCTTGGATGTCCCACCTCGGGCCGATACCTCCAGCGCCCTCACGCGAACAGAGTCCCTTGGCCAGGCTCTGTCTCCAACCCCTGCTGCCAAGCCTACAATTCAGCCCCTGGCCCAACCTCTACCGTCTCGGGCAAGCAAGCGGGCGGTCGATCTGCCGAGGTTTCTGCCCCGTCCGTGAGGGATCCCGTGTTGCAGCCTGTTCTTCCCCGCTGGCTGGAAGTGTGGGTGGATCATCCCCAGTTGGGGGGCTGCTTTACCTATCGTGTGCCAGAGGGATCCGCGCCAGAAGCGGGCGACCTGCTCAGCGTACCCTTTGGTCAGCAAATGGCGGGGGCAGTGGCCTTGGGTTGGCGCTCCGAGCTGCCGGCAGGGGTGGATCCGCAGTCGGTGCGGGAGATCGAGGCGGTGGTGGCCAAAGGGATCCTGCCCAAAGAATTCTGGCCCCTGCTGCAGCGGGTGGCCGACTATTACCTCACCCCTCTGGCCCAGGTGGTGCGCACGGTATTGCCCCCCGGCTTGCTCAGCCGTTCTCAGCGGCGTGTCCGCTTGCTCAGGCTCCCTGCCGAAGGGGAGGAATGTTCGCCGGCTGCCCAAACCCTGCTGCAGCTGCTTCAGGCCAAAGGGGGAGAGCTGTCTTGGCGCTATGTGCAACAGCAGGTGCCCACTGCCGCCCTCGCCCTGCGGGAACTGCAGCGACGGGGTTGGGTGGAGAGCTTTTGGCAGGAGCAACAGGGGGGCAGGGTGAAAACCCAGCTGGCCGCCAGTCTGGCCGACGACTCCCCAGAGGGGCTGAGCCTCCCTCAGCAGAAGGCGCTGCAGATCCTCAAGCAGAAGGGGGGAGAGCTGCTGCTCGCCGAGTGGGAGCGCCTGGCAGGAGTGAGCCGAGCGGTTCTGCAGGGGTTGGCCCGCAAAGGCCGTGTCCACCTCTACGAGCGCCCACTGCTGCGGCTGGGAGATGCCAGCCCGCCGGGGTGGCGGGATCCGCCCAGGCCCTTGACGGCCGCCCAGGCCCAGGCGGTAGAGGCGATCCGGCAAGCTTTGGGCCGGTTCCAGCGGTTTTTACTGCACGGGGTCACCGGTTCTGGGAAAACGGAAGTGTACCTGCAGGTGATCGCCCAGGTGCTGCAGCAAGGACGGTCGGCGCTGGTGCTGGTGCCCGAGATCGGCCTTACCCCGCAACTGATGGATCGGTTTCGGGCGCGGCTGGGATCCCAGGTGTGGGCCTACCACAGCGGCCTCTCGGAAGGCGAGCGCTACGACACCTGGCGGCAGATGCTGTCCTCCACCCCCCAAGTGGTGATCGGCACCCGCTCGGCGGTGTTTGCCCCCTTGTCCAAGCTGGGCCTGATCGTCTTGGACGAAGAGCACGACGACAGCTTCAAGCAGGATCAGCCCCAGCCCTGCTACCACGCCCGTCAGGTGGCCGAGTGGCGGGCCGAGCTGGCCGGTTGTCCCCTGGTCCTGGGCAGTGCAACCCCAGCGGTGGAAACCTATGCCGCCCATCTGCAGGATCCGCAGCGGTGGATCCGGCTGGCCATGCCGCAGCGCATCCCCCAAGCTGGGATCCCGGCCACCCTGCCCCAACTGGAGCTGGTGGACATGCGCCAGGAGCTCCAAGCCGGCAACCGCAGCATCCTCAGCCGCCGTCTACACCAGGCCCTGCAGCAGACGCTGGACAGAGGGGAACAGGCCATTCTCTTTGTCCCCCGCCGCGGCCACAGCACCTTCGTCTTGTGCCGTAGCTGCGGGTTTGTCCTCACCTGCGAGCATTGTGATGTTTCTCTCACCTTTCATCTTGCCCATCTCGGCGGGCAGGAACTGCGCTGCCACTACTGCGGCGCCCGCCAACCCCATCCGCAGCGCTGCCCCGCCTGTGGATCCCCCTACCTGAAGCACTTCGGCACCGGCACCCAAAAAGTGGTGGAAGTGCTGCACCAGCATTGGCCCCAGCTCTCGATTTTGCGCTACGACAGCGACGCCACCCGCCGCAAGGGATCCCATCGAGAGTTGCTGGAGCAGTTTCGCAGCGGCAAGGCCCAGGTGTTGGTGGGCACGCAAATGCTCACCAAAGGGTTGGACATTCCCCAGGTGACCTTGGTGGGCGTGATGGCCGCCGATGGGCTGTTGCACCAAGCCGACTATCGCGCCGGCGAGCGCAGCTTTCAACTGCTCACCCAGGTGGCAGGGCGCTCGGGCCGGGGATCCCTGCCAGGACAGGCGATTATCCAGACCTATCTGCCGGAGCACCCAATTTTGAGGGCGGTGCTGGCCCAAGATTACGAGGGCTTCTTGCGGGCAGAACTGCAACAACGGCGAGAGGGGGGCTATCCTCCCCATCGAGCCTTGATTTTGATCCGCTTGAGCAGCACCCGCCTGGAAGCCCTGGAGCGCTACTGCCATCGGGTGGCCGAACGCCTACAGGGGATCCCGGCAGAGGTGTTGGGGCCGGGGCCGGCCCAGGTGGAGCGGGTTGCCGGACGCTACCGCTGGCAGATCCTGCTGAAGCAGCTTCCCGACCAAGGTTGGGATCGCCCGAAGCTGGCTGCGCAGATCCAGGCCGCAATTGGCCATCCCCCCCAAGGGATCCGCGTCAGCCTGGATGTGGATCCCCTGCGGATTCTCTAGGAACAGTTGACCCGGCGCGCGGCAAGCCCGCCGATCCCGCGAGATCTTCCCGCGAGATCTTAAGGTAGTCTGGTTTCGGGGCCACCCGTATCCAACTCAACTCTGGCAAAGCATGGCTGAAAACCGGACTGGCGCGTTTATTGGTGGGCTGTTGCTGGGAACTGCTGTGGGCACCGCCATTGGCCTGCTCTTGGCTCCCCGCAGCGGACGGGAAACGCGGCGACTGCTGAAGAAATCGGCAGAGGCCCTGCCAGAGGTGGCAGAAGATGTGACCAGCAGTCTGCAATATCAATCGGAAAAGTTGTTCGACGCTGCCCAACGCAGTTTGGATGAGGCTCTGCTGCGGCTGCAGCAGGCAGTGGCGGTGGGCAAAGAAGCCATGTTGCAGAAGCGAAGGGAGCTGCTCCAAGCCCAGAACTCGCGTCCCTTTGGCGGGGAAGAAGCTGACCTAGAAGCTCGGGATGGGGAGGAGGCGGCGGGATGAACGACCCGGTCTTTTGGCTCGGCCTCTCGGTAGGCCTGGTAGCAGTGGGCATTTTGGCAGTGATCCTGACCCTACTACCTGCCGTCATTCAACTGGGTCGAGCTGCCCAGAGCGTGGAGCGCTTTTTCGACACGCTGCTGCGGGAATTGCCGCCCACGCTGGAGGCCCTGCGCCTGACCAGCCTGGAAGTGAGCGAGATTGCCGACAGCCTCGACGAAGGGGTGAAAGGGGCCGGGCAAGTGGTGAAGCAGGTCAACCGCTCCATCGAAGGAGCACGCACCCAAGCCCAGGGCGCCCAAGTCAATATCCGCAGCTTTTGGGCAGGGGTACGGGCAGCCTGGCAGACGCTGTCCGGCGAAGTGCCCCCCACCACTGGCGCGATTCACAACCCGCGGCTGCGCCCATCCGACCCATCCAACCGTTCTTTCTCCGTCGCTTCCTCAACCATTCCCCTGGGGGATGTTCGCCCTTTTGCCGACAGATCCACGCCAGAGGGATCCCAAGCCGCTGCCCAATCTTCCCGACCGGACATCGCCAATCCCTAGGCGTTCCTCAGGATCTTCTGAAAGACAGGCGTAGGAGGCTGGGGCTCTTGCCCGGGGGGAAGCTGGCCCCAAGTCGCATCGGGATCCCAGCGCAGTTGCAGGGTGTCGGCGAGGGAGAACCCCAGCTGCTGCAGGATCTTGAGGCTGAGAGCGGGAATGAGGGGGGAGAGCAGGACTGCCACCCAGCGCACACTTTCCAGAACGGCATAGAGGATCTGGGCCACCCGTTCGTTTTGCCCTTGCTTGTGCAGCGTCCAAGGAGCCTGCTCATCAAGGTATTTGTTGCTGGCCTGGGCTAAGCTGAGGGCCTTGCGGGCGGCAGAGCCGGGATCCATCCCCTCGTAGGCCGCGGCCACCAGAGGGGCAAGGGTCTCGGCCAAGGTTTTGAGAGGGTGGTCAGCCGGGATCCCAACTGCGGGAATGCGGTAGTCCGGTTGATATTTCTTGAGCATGGTGAGGGTGCGGTTGAGCAAGTTGCCCAGGTCGTTGGCCAGATCGGCGTTGAGCACGTCAATAAAGCGGCCCTCGCTAAAATCGCCATCCTTGCCCAGCTCGATTTCCGTCAGGAAGTAGTAGCGCACGGCATCGGCGCCGTACTGGCGCACCAGCTCAAAGGGATCCACCGTGTTCCCCAGGCTTTTGCTCATCTTGAGGCCATCCTTGGTGAGAAAGCCGTGGCCAAACACCTGCTTGGGCAGGGGCAGACCTGCGGACATGAGCATGGCCGGCCAGTAAATGGCGTGGAAGCGGACAATATCCTTGCCCACCAGGTGGACATCCGCAGGCCAGTAGCGGCGTAGGGCATTTGCCAAGGTGGGCTCGTCGTCAGGATCCAGAGCGGCACTGATGTAGTTGATCAGGGCGTCAAACCAGACGTAGAGGGTTTGGCCGGGATCCGCCGGAAAAGGGATCCCCCAGGAGACGCTGGGGCGAGAAATGGAAAAATCCCGCAGGCCCTGCTTGACAAAGTTAATCACCTCATTGCGGCGGCTTTCTGGTTGGATAAACTCCGGCTGCTCGGCATAGAGGGCTTCCAGCTTTTCCTGGTAGCGGGAGAGGCGAAAGAAGTAGTTTTCCTCGTCTTTCCACTCCACCTTCTTGGTGGGGTGCAGGGGGCAAAATCCTCCCTCCAGCAGCTCGGCCTCGTCTTTGAACTCTTCGCAGGCCACACAGTACCAACCCTGCTGCCGGCCAATGAAAATATCTCCCTGATCCCAGACCCGCTGAAAAAACTCCCGCACAATGGCTTTGTGGCGAGGGTCGGTGGTGCGGATAAAGCGGTCGTAGCGGATGTCCAGCAACTGCCAAAGCTGGGCAAACTGGGCCGCGATCTCGTCGCAGTGCTGCTGCGGGGGAAGGCCGCGCTCTTCGGCGGTGCGCTGGATCTTCTGGCCGTGCTCGTCGGTTCCCGTTACCATCAGCACATCCTTGCCCCGCAGGCGATGGTAACGGGCGATGGCATCCGCCGCCAGGGTGGTGTAGGCGCTGCCGATGTGGGGGGCAGCGTTGACGTAGTAGATGGGGGTGGTGATGACAAAGGTGGAATCCGGCATGAGCATCCGCAAGGCTTTCTCCCATGATAGAGGTTGCCGGAAAGTCCAAAAGGCCAAGCCAGAGCGTGGGTGGGGAGAGGCTCATTCGATGAAACTTCAGGTTAACCTTCCGGGGTGGAGCAGGGTAGCCTTGGGAGCAGGGATCCTGGGCGCCGGAGCGGCTCTGGCCCAGCCCTTGCCGGAAACCCGCATCCCCTGTGAGATCTTCATTGCCGGGGGCGGGCTGGGGGGGGTGGCGGCAGCCTATGACGCGCTGCAACTGGGCCGGCAGGTGTGCATGACGGAGATCAGCGATTGGATCGGGGGGCAGGTGAGCGCCCAGGGAGTCTCCGCTTTGGACGAGCGACCCCTGCAACGAGAAAATGACATCTTCCCCAAAGGCTACAGCGAGTTTCGCCGGCGGGTACGGGAAAAATACGGCGGGGATCCCAACCCCGGCAAGTGCTGGGTAAGCGTGCTCTGCTTTTCCCCGCAGGTGGGCCACCAGGTGATTCGGGAGATGTTGGATCCCTATCTGCAGTCGGGGCAGTTGCGGCTGTTCACCGAGACGGTAGTGAAGGATTTGGAGATCAAAGACTCTCAGATCCGCAGTGTGCAGGCCATTCGCAACATCCCCAAACACGCCGGCGTCCAGCCAGAGAATCGAGGGGATCTCTCCAGCTACTTTCTCGATTTTTATCGTCTAGAACCCACCGAGGACTGGGACAAGGAGATCCTGCGCTTTGAGCCGCCGCCAGAACGCCAGGGGAAAACCCTGCCCTGGGTGGTGATCGATGCCACCGAAACCGGCGAGCTGCTGCCCCTGGCGCGGGTGCCCTACCGCCTGGGAACCGATGGCCAAAGCCGCTGGGAACCCAGCTCCAAGCCCTACGTGGATCCCTACTGTACCCAGGGCTTCACCTACACCTTTGTCATGGAGCGCTCTGCTGTGCCCCAAGTCCCCATCAAGCCCGAGTTCTACAATGACCCACTGCACGGTCCCTACTACAGCTTCGAACAGCCGCGCTTTAACTTTGGCCTGGTCTTTACCTACCGCCGCATCCGGGGACAGGTGTTCGGCTTTGGGGAAGAGGCCATCCGGGTGGGGGATCAATCCATGCAGAACTGGACCTGGGGCAACGACTGGCGCATCACAGGGCCGGATAAGAATTTCATCCTCACCCACGAGCAGTTGCAGGCTTCAGGCCAGTTGGATCCCGGCGGCTGGATGGGGGGCTTGCGGGTGGAAGCCCTGCGGCGGGGCGAGCAACATGCCAAGGGCTTTTTCTACTGGCTGGTGGCGGGAAGGACGGATTTTCTCCTGCAACAGGAGGATCCCAACTTTCAAAAAGACTTCTACTTGCGCTATGCCTACCTACGGGGGCCCAATAGCCCCATGGGAACTGCCAGCGGCCTCTCCAAGTACCCTTATATCCGCGAGTCGCGGCGCATCATTGGTCGGCCCAGCCTCTCCTACCCAGAAGGATTTACCATCTACGAGTCGGACATCACCACACGGGAATCGGAGCTAAACCGCGGGCGGCCCTTCATCTTCTACGACTCGGTGGGGGTGGGCCAGTACCCCATCGACTTTCACGATTGCCTGCTGCCGGGTTTTTCCCTGCCCCCCAGCAACAACAAAGACGCGCAGGCCCCCAGCTACCCTTACCAGATCCCCCTGCGGGCTCTGATCCCCCAGCGCATTGACAATCTGCTAGCCGGCAACAAAAATATCGCCACCAGCCGCATTGCCAGTGCCTCCTACCGGGTGCATCCGGTGGAATGGGCCATTGGCACCGCCGCCGGCCACACGGCCCACTTTGCCCTAGAACGGGATCTGATCCCGGCGGAGATCGTGGAGGAGCCGCTTTTGGATTTGCGGCTGTTGCCAGCTCTCCAGGCCCAAATCCAGAGCTTGGGCAACCCCATTCAATTTCCTGGCACCACCATTACCGCCACCGATTGGGCCCAATCCCGCTAGCCTAGAAAGGCAGGGTTGGGAGTTGACCGGTGGATCCCGTTGGGGTTGGACTTGTGGGCTGGGAGATGCTTCGCCCCTCTTTATGGGCCGCCACGGCTCTGTGGGGCTTAGGGCTAATGTGGGGGTTTTCGCCGCTGCATCAAAAGCTGCAGGAGAGCTGGGAAAAGCAATTGCTATGGGATCCCAGTGGAGCTTTGGCTTCCTTGCTGAGCACCCTTCCCTTTTTGCTGGCAGCAGGCTTGGTGGTAGCCCTGACGGAGATCTCCTTGGGCAAAAGCTGGGCCGTCTCCTGCGGCCTGATCGCCTGCGTCGGCGGAGGCCTCTATGAACTGGGCCGGCGGGACAATGCCAGGTAACTCAAGCGCTCCGTGTTGTTAACGCAACTACCCCCAGTCTCCTCCCCTAGGGAGCGGATAAGCAACGCCAAGTTAGAGCGGCTTCAAGCGATGACCCCCCTCCAAGAAGCAGCAGAAGCAGCGGCCAAGCTGCTGGTATTCCGGGACATCTGCACCCACCCCCTAGCCCTAGCCTGGCAGGAGCTAATCCAGCAGTTGATGAGTGGGGATCCCTTGCCTTGCTGGGCGGCCTACGGGCGCTGGTTTGAGCTTTTGGCCCGGCAGGGCCTGAGCTGGCGGGAGTGGCTGATCCGGGAGATTGGCTGGGCCGATAACCCCTTTGCCCGCGCGGCGCTGCAGCCCCAAGGGATCCCAGAGCCTCTGATGCAGGCGGCCCGCCACGATCTCCGCTGTCTGCAAACCTTGGCGGATAGTCAGGAGACCATTGCCGAGCAGATGCAGGCGTTGGGGTTGGGGATCCCCTGGCCCGATGGGGAAACCGATAGCGCTGGCTGGGATCCCCGCTCTTTTGCCGATTGGGGCCAGAGCTTGGAGACCTTAATTGCCCACTACCGCCAAAGGGGGGTAGGGCTCTGTGGTCGCTACTGGGCCTTTCGCTGGGGGCCAGCAGGGCTAGAAGGGATCCCTGCTCCCGATCTGTCTGACTGGGAGGAGATCTACGGCTACGAACGGCAGAAACAGCAGTTGGCGGCCAACACCGAAGCGCTGCTGCGGGGAGATCCGGCTTTGCATGTGTTGCTCTACGGGGCGCGGGGTACGGGCAAGTCTTCCCTGGTGAAGGCGTTGTTGCGCCGCTACGGCCCGCAGGGGTTGCGCCTATTGGAGCTGCGACGAACTGACTTGGTTCAGTTGCCGGAGATTTTGGCAGAGCTGCGGGCGCAGGTGTTGCCTTTCATCTTGTTTGTGGACGATCTCTCCTTTGAGGCAGAGGAAACCGAGTTCAAGCAGCTCAAGGTGCTCCTGGAGGGAGATCTCGTTGCGCCGCCCCCCAACGTGCGCCTTTATGCCACCAGCAACCGCCGCCATCTCATCCGCGAGTTTTTTGGCGACCGTCCCAATCCCCAAGATCAAGAAGTCCACGCCTGGGATACGGTCCAGGAAAAGCTGTCGCTGCGGGATCGCTTCGGCCTCACCCTCACCTTCACCCCCTTCACCCAGGGAGATTACCTGGCAACCGTAGAACACCTGGCGCAGCGGCTAGGTTTCACCCAATCTTTGGATGTCCTGCGCCGCCAGGCCTTAATCTGGGCCCAACAGCAAAACGGCTTTTCCGGTCGCACTGCCCGCCAGTTCTTGGATGCCGTTCGGGCAGGGCTGGTGAAAGGCAACGATGGACTTCCGAGCTAGAGGTGGTGACTATTCCAAACTCCAAAAAAGACAGAAGTTGCTGAGCTACACTCGCTACACGAAGGGGCGCCGGTCAGCCTGTCTCTGCCGTTACAAAAGCCAGGCGTCATAGCCATAGTCCGACCAAGGGCTGGCCCCAGAAGAAGGCAAAAGAAATGCACGATGGAAGCCATGGTCGCATCAGCGTTGGGTAGCAACCTCGATCCGGCCAATCTGGATCAGACGGAAGCAAGCCGCAGCTTGGCCCGCCTGGGGATCGATGTGGGGGGCACCTTTACCGATCTGGTGCTCCTGCGCGACGGCCAGATGCAGACGGCGAAGGTGCTGTCTACCCCCAGCCCTGAGGAGGGGGTCTTTGCGGCGCTGGACAAGCTGGGGGTGCTCTGGGTTGACCTCTTCTGTCATGGCATGACGGTAGCCACCAACGCGCTGCTGGAGCGCAAGGGATCCCCCACCCTGTTTTTGACCACGGCGGGCTTTCGGGATGTGCTGGCCATTGCCCGTCAAAACCGCCCCTCTCTGTATGACCTGACACAGCCCAAGCCGGAGCCAGTGGTGCCCCGCCACCATTGCCTGGAGGTGAAGGAGCGCTGCAGCGCGGGCGGAGTGTTGGAGCCGCTCACCGATGCCGAAATCCGGCGGGTGGTGCAGGAGGTGGGGGAACGGGTGCAGCGGGATGGGATCCGCGCTATTGGGGTGGGGTTTTTGTTTTCTTTTCTCTACCCGGAGCACGAACAGCGGCTGGGAATGGCCTTGCGACAGGCTTTCCCGGAGCTACATCTTTCCCTGTCTTGCGAGGTGGCGCCGGAGTTCCGAGAATACGAGCGCTTCAGCACCACCGCCATCGATGCCTACCTCAGCCCGGCATTGGCGGGCTACCTGCACCGCTTGGCCCAAGGATGTCGGGAGCGAGGGATCCCCCAGCCCTTGATCATGCAGTCTTCCGGCGGGGTGACCTCCATCCCTCAGGCGGCGGCCCATGCTTCGCTGGCTTTGCTCTCAGGGCCGGCAGGCGGAGTTTACGGGGCGGCCTATCTGGGTCGGCTGAGTGGCTACCCCCACTTGCTCAGCTTCGATATGGGGGGAACCAGCACAGATGTGGCCTTGATCCAAGATGGGATCCCCCAGGTTACTCCCGCAGCGGTGGTGTGCGGCTTGCCCGTGCAACAGCCCCAAATTGATATCCACACCGTCAGTGCCGGCGGCGGATCCCTGGCCCATTTGCTGCCCGGCGGTGGGCTTCAGGTGGGGCCAGAGAGTGCCGGATCCAACCCCGGGCCGGCCTGCTACGGTCGGGGGGGAAGGGCTCCGACGGTTACCGATGCCAACCTCTGGCTGGGGTACCTGCCGGATGGCGGGCGGCTGGGCGACTCGGTGCAGCTACGGCGGGGGCTAGCGGAACAGGCTATTGCCACGCTGGCGGATCCCTTGGGCTTGAGCTTGCAGGAAACTGCCGTTGGCATTCGCACCTTGGCGAATGTCGCCATGTCGCGGGCCTTGCGGGTGATCAGCGTGGAGCGGGGTTTGGATCCCGCCGATTTTGCCCTGCTGGCCTTTGGTGGGGCAGGCCCGATGCATGCCTGCGCTTTGGCAGAAGAGCTGGGCATCCGCACGATCTTGATCCCGGCTGCTTGTGGGGTGCTCTCGGCGCTGGGAATGGCTTTGGCAGATCTGCGGCGAGACTATCGGCGGGCCATCCTCCAACCTCTGCGGCAGCTTGCGTCCGCTTCAGGGGGATCCCTGCTGGCCCAATGGGCAGAACCCCTGATCCGCCGGGCCCAAGCCGATCTGCAGGATCCGGCGTTGCACTTCAGCTTGGACTTGCGCTATCGCGGCCAGTCTTTTGAGTTGGGGATCCCAGTGCAGTTGTCAGATCCGATTCCTCATCTGGAGCAACAGTTTCACCAGGCCCACCGACAACGCTATGGATGGCAGGATTTGGCCCAGCCGGTGGAGGTGATTCAGTTGCGTCTACAGGCGGTGCAGGCCCTACCCACCGTGCCTTTGACTGCACCCCACCCTTTGCCAGGGGATCCCCTCAAGGGTCGGCGAGAGGCATGGTTTGGGGGCAGGATGTGCTCGGTGCCGGTTTACGATCGGCAGCGCATGGATGTGGGGTTTCAACTGCGCGGGCCGGCAATTGTCGAGATGCCGGAGGCAACGGCGGTGATTGAAGCCGGTTGGACAGGTGTCATTGACGAAGTGGGAACCCTAATCTTGAGCTGTGTTCACAATGGCGGGACGGAGTTTTAGTGAGTTCACCCGTAAGGCAGTTTCGATGCAAACCAGGACACTGCACCCACACCCAAGACATTGAATGCATGGGGCCAGAAGGCTTTTCAAGGACTCCGTCCCGCTGGCGCGATCAGTAGCCCAGGTGTCTCACCCTAACCTGAAACGACCCTAACCGAGCTTGTTTTGAGGGGGAGAGCCAGGGGCTGCAGATTGCCTTGACGACTCCCTTCACGATTTTTGCGTCCAGATAGGGTGTTGTCTGTTTTCGTTTGTCAGGGTCTAGATAGATGGACTGGCCTCTGCAGCCCTTGCCCTGACTGGATTTTCGCGATTTCCCTCAAGGGCGGACGATGGGACTCGAACCCACGAATGGAGGATCCACAATCCTCTGCCTTAACCGCTTGGCTACGCCCGCCGCGATTCCGGCTATCTAGCTTAGCATGGGAAAAACGGGACTGAACCACAGAGGTCGAAGCACCCCAAATGCTACCCAGAGCCGATTTGTTGCAAGGGGCAGAGTATCGAGAAACCTTGGCACGGGTCTTGGATTTGGGAGAGCAAGCCCTCAAGACCTGGCAAGTGGTCTGGAGCGACTTCCTTTCCCCACCCGAAATAGCGGAGGTGCAAGCTCGGCTGCGCAACTTGACCGAACTACAAGTGTGGGCCTGGGGAGGGTACCCCCAAGCAGAACGCCAACGCATAGCCCTGGCCCGCTCTGAGGTGGGTCTGGATGTCCGGGATCCCAAGCCCGACCCAGAAGGGATCCCATTGGCCGCCATTCAGATTCAGGGCAACTTTCTGTTCGACCCGGCCACCCACCGCGATTTTCTGGGAGCCCTTTTGGGAGCCGGCATCGCCCGCGAGAAAGTGGGAGACATCCTTGTGTTGGGAGACTCAGGCGCCCAGGCCATCGTTGTGCCCGAAATGGTGGACTACCTCGCCCTAAACCTGACGCAGGTGCGCACAGTGCCTGTCAAAGTAGGCCGGATCCCCCTGAGCCAGTTGAACATTCAGCCCCCCCGCGTCAAATCCATCACCAGCATAGAAGCCTCTTTGCGCTTGGATGCGGTAGCCTCAGCCGGGTTTGGCATCTCCCGCAGCAAGATGGTGGAAGAAATCCAACGGGGGGAAGTGCGGGTCAACTGGAAGCCCATTACCCAAGCCAGCTACACCGTTGGCCCTCAGGATTGGATTGCCATTCGCGGTCGTGGTCGGCTGCAAATCGAAGAGGTAGCCGAAACAAAAAAAGGCCGCTTTCGGGTGCAAATGAGGCGGTATCTCTAGATTTTTTCCTGTCTGAGTTTGGGGAGATCGTTACCTCCAGGAAAATGCTCTAGAAAAAAGAGAAAAAGGCCCAAGGGTAAAGCAAATACTCCAAGTAAAACAACTTCCAGATCAGTTGATAATAGCCAACAATCGCCTCCCGACGGCTGAGATCCAGATGGACACCATAGCCCAAGAGGATCCCCAGCCCCAACACATGGCTCACCAACAGCCAGAGGCCGTTGCCCGCAAGGAGAAAAGAGATCCCCACCCCGATAAATCCCAGATAGCACAAGGCCAAAATGCCGATACAAAACCTTGAGATCCGCCCTGGCCCAAAGCGCAGCGAGAAGGTGGCAATGGCAAACTGGCGATCCCCCTCCATGTCGGGAATATCTTTGAAAAGGGCGATCACCAGCCCAAAAATCGACATAAACCCCGTCAGCCAAACAATCGCAGCCGAAAGCTCGACCCTTCCCTGCATCACCTGCTGAAAATGGCTGTAAAGGCCCAAATTGACGATCAAGCCGCGCACGCTGTAGATGCAAGCCGAGGCTGCCAGCGGAAAACGCTTCAACCGCAAGGGGGGCAGCGAATAGGCCGTGCCGATCCCATTGCTCAAAAGCACCGTCAGCAGCAGGTAGGGGATCCCGGCCATGGCCAGCAGGACGGACGCCACCCCACAACCCACGACGATCCCCACCCCCTGTCGCCAACCCAGGGATCCAGCAGCTAAGGGCAAATGGGGTTTGTTGATGCGGTCGATTTCAACATCCGTCAGTTGATTCAAGCCGACGATGTAGACATTGGCCGCCAAACAGGCTGCCCAAGCCCAGACCAGGTGGGGTAGTGCGGAGAGAACCGGTTGCAGGGATCCGGCAGCCACAAACCCCGCCAACAGGTAGAGGCCCACCACGCTGGCGCTGGTGCCGTAGACGGTGTGGGGTCGAGCAAAACGCCAGAGAACTTGTGGGCGCAACATCAAAAAAGCTAGGGAGAGTCTTCCAGGAGAGAAGCTAGGGCTGCCCAGCGGGGATCCGCCGTTGGTGCTGTAGCTTCCACCGCAATGCCCGGACAATCGGGACGGCAGGGCAACTGGCGGGGCATCTCCAAATGCAGGTGCTGGTACATCCAGTCTTCGACATCCAGCTCACCATTGGGGGGCAGGCTCTCCAGCAGATCTTCTTCGTCTTGCAATTCCAGCTCCAAGGGGAGAGGTTCGGGATCCCGAATCAAAATGATCTCCTCAACTTCCAGGTGCAGCCGGTGGTTGAACTGCTGTAGGCAGCGGTGGCAGGTGAGGGTGACAATGGTACGAGCTTCAGCACTCACTTCGAGAAAATGGCCCCGATGGCTGACTTCCAGGGATCCCTCCACAGGGGTCAAACTCTCAAAGCCCGAAAAAAACTGCCTAAACTGCAATTCTTGGGTTTGATCCGGCATCTGCCGCAGATCCGATAGACGAATTGGCCTCAGCATGGCACCCCCCTTCACGCGTTTTGGATAGCCGGGATCCCTGTCGTCACCGTAGCAAGAGGGCCAACTTGTTCCCAGCCCTCTGCCCACTCTCAAGATGGGGAAGCTGCCCGACGGATAACCAAGCGCCGGTCAGGCTCTTTGCCACGGCTGAAAGTTTCCAGATCGGCATAGGCAGGGTCATTCAAGAGAGTATGAATTTGCCGACGCTCGGCAGCCGAGAGATCGGGAAACTCGTATTCCCGACCAGTGGCCCTCACCTTTTCCACAGCAGCGGCAACCAAAACCTTCAGCTCCTGCAAACGCCGCTGCCGATAGCCGTCCAAATCCAAAATGTAGGGCTGCTGCTGGTCTTCCGGCTGGTTCAGGTTGAGAAGGGTGTTGGCCAGGTACTGCAACGCATCCAGCACCACGGGGGAGCGATCCTCCTCTTGAGGGGAATCTCTGGAAGATGGAGAGGGCAAGGGGGGGGCTTTCGCCAACAGCAGCTGCTTCTGAGCTGGGGTCAAAGAGTCTGCCTCAATTTCCAGCACCTCCCCCACCACCCGCACCGCCGCTGGGATCCCCATAGCCGCCAGCACCTGCTGTAACCACTGCCTGGCTCGCTCTTGATTGGCCGCAAAGGTGGACTTGTTTGGCGAAGGGGCAACGGTTCCCTCAGATTTCTTAGCAGCAGATCCCGTAGAAGACTTAGGACGGCTCATCCTAGGCAGCTTCCAACTTTGAAGAGGTATCAACACTCCACCACAAGTCCACCCCAACAGCGAGGATCCCCTAGGGCTCAAAGGGCAAGGATTCGCGTCCCTCCTTGGCTGCTCTGGGCTTGGTCGATTTTTCCACTTCCTTGGCCTCCACCGTGATCGCCTGGGCAGCCCGACGGCGCTCCTCTTCCACCAATTGCTGCAAGTTCTCCGGCAACGGCTCCCGCGAGAGCAGGAAAGTCTGCACCGTTTGGAAGATATTAGAGACAAGGATGTAGAGCAAAACCCCTGCCGGCAGAGGGAAGAACAGGAACATCGCCGAGAACAGCACAGGGGTGATCCGAGCCATGGAACTTTGGCTGGGATCCTCTTTGCCGGTATCCTGTCCGGCATTGGTTAGGTACTGGTTCAGGTAAATGGACACCCCAAAGATGACGATCATGGCGATGATATCCCAGTGGATGGTGCCATCCTCGTCGAAGGCTCCCACACGGCCCAACTTGTCGATGAACAGAAAGCCAGTCTCAGAGGCCAAACCGGGAATAGACACCTGCACGGTCACATCCCCCGGCTGCAGAGCCAGCAAGGTGCCATCCGGCTTGATCTGGGCACGATCTTCTCCTTTGGTGATCTTCCAGGTGGGCTGTAACAGATTGGGATCCCCACCCGCTTCGGCCACCAACTGCTCAAAAGGCTTGCCCCCCGGCCCTTGAAGCAGAAATTGCACCTCCTCCCCAACGGCAACCTTGGTGCCTTTGGGTTCCACCAGCACCACCGGCTTGTGAAGAGAGTCGGTGACAAAAATGTTCTTGCTGGGGCTGACGTAGGGGGCGGGCACCACCTCAGCCGCCATTTCCGCCGGCAGGATCTGCAAGTTGACATCGTAGGTCACCGCTGCAAAGGGGGAGCCCCGCAGGGTGGCAAACAGGGCAAACAGCACCGGCATTTGAATGAGCAGTGGCAGGCAGCCCCCCAAGGGATTGGCCCCCAGCTCGCTGTAAAGCTTGGCCTGGGCTTCCCGAAGCTTCTGCGGGTCGTCTCGGTATTTCTCCTGGAGTTCTCGCATCCGCCGCTGCATCACCGGGCTGATCACCTTCATGCGCCGCATGTTGCGGATGGATCCCACATTGAGCGGGTAGAGGGCAAAGCGGATCACCAACGTCAGGAAGATAATGGCCAGTCCGTAGCTGGGCACGATCCCATAGAAAAAATCCAGGATCGGCAGCATGACGTTGTTGGAGAGAAATCCGACTCCGAAGTCCATGAGGGGCGCTGGCAAATGTCCGTAACCATTGTAATGGCTTCCGTTCGGTTGACGAGGGCGTTTTCAGGGTTTGTCCCCTGGATCCGTCAGATAGACCTGAGAAAGGCGAGCAATTGAGCAAAATCAAGCCCGCTCCACTGAACAGGGATCCCAAGGCCCAACAAGAACCCCCCGCCGGCAGTTGCCTAGCAGTCCTTTTTTCCCCTATGATGAGAAACGCTTGATCCTCGGTAGCTCAGCGGTAGAGCGGTCGGCTGTTAACCGATTGGTCGCAAGTTCGAATCTTGCCCGGGGAGTATGTCCAAGCTGATCAAAGTCGATCAAAAAAACCGGATCTGGAATCCTCTCCTTCCAAGACAGCTCTGAGCATGCTGAGCGAAAGGAGGAGAGAAAACCCAGTCTCCCATCTCGTCGAGGAAGATGCGACGCTGAGCCAGACGTGGAGAAAATAATGTGAAGCAATGTGAAGGCGGCTAAGGGTTTCGTCCCGCCTGTTCCCGGCAAGTGTCAAGAGTCTCTGTCCTTTGGGGCAAGGAGTATGTCAGAATACCCTCTGGCTGTCTATTCCCAATCCGAGGGTGCTTGCTGTGATCGACCTGTCGCGGATCCCTGCCCAACCCAAGCCCGGCCTGCTCAACCTCTTGATTGAGATTCCCGGCGGCAGCAAAAACAAGTATGAGTTCGACAAAGACATGGGAGCAATGGCGCTGGATCGGGTGCTCTATTCCTCGGTGCAGTACCCTTACGACTACGGCTTTGTGCCCAATACGCTGGCCGGGGATGGGGATCCCTTGGATGGCTTGGTGATCATGGATCAGCCCACCTTCCCAGGGTGTGTGGTCACGGTGCGCCCCTTGGGCATGTTGCAGATGATCGACGGCGGGGATCCGGATGAGAAGCTGCTGTGTGTGCCTGCTAAGGATCCCCGCTATGCTTCGGTGACCAAGCTGGAAGACATCGCCCAGCACCGCCTGGATGAGATCGCGGAGTTTTTCGCCACCTACAAGCGCCTGGAAAAGAAAGAAACCCAGATCTTGGGCTGGAAAGGCTTGGCCGAAACCGAGGCGGTCATTGCCAGCAGCATTGCGGCCTGCAAACAACCCCAATAGACATCTCTAAGGGATGCGAACAGAAAGAGCTTCCTGGCGATGTTGCAACAGTCGCTCCAGGGTGAGGGGCCCTTCGATGTGTTGCCAAGGCAAGGGATCCCCTGGATCCCAGTGGCTGTGCACGTAGTAGTCTAGGGGCGGCAGTTGCCCTTTAAGCGCTTTGAAAGCGCGCCGGTAGCTCCCCAAGGATTCCCCAAAGTCCCGCGCCAACTGCAAGACTTTTCCCACCCGCCGATCCCCTCGCGAGATGAGGGCTTGGATCACCGACCAGCTATAGCTTTCCGGGCGAAACTCCACCCCCAAGGGACGCAGGTGTTTCTGGAAAAACTGCAGTTTTTTCTCGGCTTGGGGATCCACTCCGTACCACTGAAAAGGGGTGTGGGCTTTGGGCACAAAGGTGCTGCACCCCAGCGTTAGGCGCAGGCCGGGAGCCGCTTTTTTGAGCTCTTGGAAAAGGGCTACTGTGGCCTCCAGATCTGCCTGGGTTTCCGCCGGGATCCCTACCATGCCGTAGAACTTAATGCCCTTCAGACCTCCAGCCTGGGCGTGGGCTGCTGCTGCCAAGATTTCCGGGTTGCTTAACTTCTTGTTGATGATCTGGCGCAGTTGTTCTGAGCCACTTTCGATGGCCACCGTAATGGACTGGCTGCCCCGGCGGGAGAGTACCTGCGCCAGACGTGGGGTTACGGTAGCGGTGCGCACCGAGGCCAAACTGAGACGCACCTGCTCGAAGCGATCCTGGGCCAAGTGCTCCAGCAACTGCTCAAATTGGGGGTGCTGGGTTACAGAAGCCCCCAGCAACCCAATCCGCTGAGTGACCTGCAGCCCCCGCTCCACCGCCGGGATCAAATGCCCCTCCACATCCGCCACCCGGAAAGGCAGGGTGAGATAGCTGGCCAGGCAAAACCGACACATCTCCGGGCAGCTGCGCACCACCTCCACCATGTAGATGCTCTCCCAGGCCGCTTTGGGGGTGACTACTGTGGAAACCGAGAGGGTGTTGCCGCGGAAGGTGTGTTTGCGAATGGAGCTGGGGATCCCAGCCACTTTGGGGAGCACCTTCTCCACCGGGCCGTCGGGCTCCCGGTATTGGGGTTCATACAAGCCGGGCACATAGATCCCTGGCACCTGCGCTAGCGCCTGCAATTTCTCAGCCCGGGATCCCTGGCGCACCTGCCGATAGACCTCGATCATCTTCTCCAGAAGACCTTCCCCATCCCCCAACAAGATCAGGTCAAAGAACTCAGCAAAAGGCTCAGGGTTGGCTGTCAGTACCGGGCCGCCGCCAAAAACCAGGGGGTGGGCTTCTTCCCGCTCCTCAGATCTGGAAGGGATCCCGTGTCGTTCCAGCAGAGCCAGGATATGGACATAATCCAGCTCCCAGGACAAGGAAAAGCCGAACAGCTCCGGCTCCCGGGGCAGGGGCTCAGCCAAGTCTGTAAAGAGGCGGGAGACGGCCACATCCCGGCGGCTGGCCAGCAGACTCCAGATGACTTGATAGCCCAAGCTGGTGATCCCCACTGCGTAGGTGTTGGGAAAGGCATAGATCACCCGCACCGCGTCGGGGTCGGGCGTGGCCGGGGCAAAGAGCAACTGCTCCAGGGCAAACTCTGAACTAGCCAAGGGATCCCGCTGTGTTGGATTGAGGTTTGGGTTCCGGCTTAGAGGAGTTTTGATGTACCTGCCTCTCCAGCTTAGCCAATTGGTGGGAAACCCCGCGAGGAGAACTCAATAAGGAGATATGCCTGCAGCGCACTTCGCGAATGCTGCCTCGAAGCGCCCAAACCATGAGAACTCTGCTGCTCAATACATTGCTTCAGGATAGAAACCGTGACCCCATGCAGCAAGACTCATCCCAAGGCCCAAACCTCCAATAGAAGCCACTCTCTACGGGCAGAGTGAGAATAGAGGGTTACCCTTTTGGCTGGGCAATGTCGAACTCGGCGTCGTAGTCGAAGTCCTCCTCTTCGTCAGCCCAGTCTTCTTCCAGCCTATCGTCCCCCGCCAGCTCCTCTTCCTCCAAGCGGCGCTTTTCTTCGTATTCCTCATCCTCTAGGCCCAGAGCAGCCCGCTCTGCCCGCCGCTGGAAGCGCTCCAGTGCCGCTGGAGTGATGAAGGGATAGGGCAACCCTTGCGCTTGGGCCTCCTCCAGCGCTGCGCGGTAGCTCTCCACTTCCTTGATGTCGATTTTCCAACCGGTGAGGCGGGCTGCCAGGCGCACATTTTGCCCCTCTTTGCCAATGGCCAAACTGAGCTGGTCGCTGTTGACCAACACATGAGCTTGCTGGATTTCCGGATCCACTAGCCGCACCTCCACCACCTTGGCCGGGCTGAGGGCGTTGGCAATGTAGGTGGCAGGATCCGGCGACCAGCGGATGACATCGATTTTCTCGTTGCGCAGCTCTGCTACCACCGCCTGAATCCGGGATCCCCTCGCGCCAATACAGGCCCCCACTGGATCCACGTCCCGCTCCACCGTATCGACCGCAATCTTGGTACGTGGCCCCACATTTCGGGAAGGGGGGTTGGCCTCCCGCGCCACTGCCACAATCCGCACGATATCCTCTTCAATTTCTGGCACCTCGTTGGCAAACAGGTTCACCACCAAGCCAGCATCGGCCCGGGAAACCAAAAGCTGTGGCCCCCGCCGGGATCCCTCATAGACTTTCTTGAGATAGACCTTCATCACCGCGTTGGGAGTGTAGCGATCGCTGGCCAGCTGTTCCTTCTTGGGCAGTTCTGCTTCCACCTCAGGTTGTCCGAAACCGCTGGATACCGACATGATCACCGTCTGCCGCTCGGTGCGCAGCACCCGTGCCTGCAGTACGGTTTTTTCCAGATCGCGGAACTCTTCCTGAATCAGACGGCGCTGCTGATCCCGTAACTTTTGCGCCAGCACCTGCTTGGTTTGGATGGCCGCCATGCGGCCAAATTCCGCCTGTTGTGGGGTGACATCATCTGTGACTTCCCAGCCTACTTCGGCTTCTGGGTAATCCTGCTGCACGTCGTACAGAGAGATCTCGTGATCCGGATCCTGTACCTGCTCAACGATGGCTTTGGTGGCCAAAACGCGAAAGCCTCCTGCCTCCACATCCAACTCCACATCGAAATTGCGGAAGTGGTCTTCTGCAAAGACCACATCTCGCTGGATGGTTTTGCGGTAGCGTTCGTAGCCCTTGAGCAGCGCCTCTCGCAGGGCATCGGTGACCACATGGCGGGGCAAGTTGCGCTCCCGCGAGATCATCTCCACCATTTCCGCCAAACCCGGCAGAGGCACCATCGCCATAACCACTGTCCTCCTGCACAAACTTCGTGAAACTTGCTGTTGCTATTGCTCCACAGCGGGAACTGAACCCGCATCTCTGATGCGAAGGGAGGGCCGCACCACCTGCGGTCAAACGCTCTCTCTATCTCCGGTCTCCTAGTCAGTTTCCGATGAGAGGGCAACCCGCTGCACCGAAGCGCGGGGCAACTGGACTCGCCGCCCCTTGAGGGATAAGGCAACCCTCTCCTCATCCCGACCCAGCAGGTGTCCTGACCAAACGGCTTTGCCCTTGTAGGGTGGATCCAAGGTCACCTCCACCGCAAACCCTTTGAAAACCACAAAGTCGCGATCGCTGGTGAGAAGGTTGCTGATGCCAGGGCTGGACACCTCCAACACATACTGGCCTGGGATCAGATCCACCCGATCCAGCTCGACTTCTAAGGCTTGGCTCATGGCTTCGCAATCGGCATGGCTGGTTTCTCGGTCGGGATCCAGTGGGCGGATATCCACCCGCAGAACTGGCGGATGCTGGTTGGTGTGGAAAACCATCTGCACCAACTGGTATCCCAGTTGAGCGGCCAAGGGACGGGCCAAGCTCTCCAACTGTGGAATAAGAGGGTGAACCATAACCAACTTGTCACCAACCGGGTGTTGCCGCCAGATCCAAACCCCTTTGAGCCGGAGCTGGCAAAGGGGACAGTAAGCCCCCTCAAAAAGCAAAGAAGTGGGCACCACCCACTCCCCGTTGCTATCGCGGAGCTCCTTGAGGCTCGCCCAGAATCAGTACAGACTTTGAGCGCATCCCCCTTACCTCCTAATTTAGAAGATCTCCCCCGGTTTTGTCATGGGGATCCCCAAAAGGCAACATCTATAATGTGGACAACTGCGGATTTGCCCAGATATCCAGCCGCGTTTTGTGGGGTTTCCTATGACTGTTGCCTTTTCCTACCCGATCTTCGGCCCCAGCATTCAGTGCCCCCACTGTCGGCAAACGATTGCGGCCCTCACCCTGACCGATACCTACCTCTGCCCTCGCCATGGTGCATTTGAGGCGGATGCCGAACAAGAGGAGCTGGTACACCTGCAATCCGGACGGCGCTGGCGCTTTTGGGAAGGTCGCTGGTTTCGTCAGCACACCCACGCCGATGGGATCCGTTTTGAGATTCATGAAGAATTGGATCGGCTGCGCATGCAAGGAATGCGAGCCACTCAGGTGATCGTGGCCGAGCGCTACCGCCAGCTGCTCACCCCTTATCTGGAGCAGGGATCCCACCGTCGTCCTGGCCCACCTCGCCTCTATGGCTTGCCCGTCAGCTTCAGCTCCCAAATCCCAGAGGATAGGGGTGGATCCCCTCAGCGCTGGCGGGTGATCAACTTTGAGCTGACCTACGAGATCGACCCGGCCATGCGGCAGCCGCAATCCCGTCTGCAACTGTGTGATTAGAAAGGCGAACAGGTAGAGAGCCATTGAAGAATCGGTGGCTGCTCAAGCCCCCTGGGATCCGCAGCTTCCTTCCGGGTCAGGGAGTGCTATGCCTTGATAGGTGTAGCCGATAAACTTGGGCTGGTCGGCCATATAAAACCGCTCCAGTTGCTCAAACCGAAACCCCGCTTCTCGGATCAACCGGGCCATATCTCGGTTGAGGTTGCAGCCATCTGCGATTACCTTTTGTATAGGGTTAAGACAATTTTGCCATCTTTGCACCTGGGGATCCTCACTGAGGCCGTGTTCGAGAAAAAACAGCTTGCCCCCCGCTCGCAACACCCGCCGGATTTCCCCTAAAGCCTTGGCCACATTGGGAATGCTGCACAATGTCCAGGTGCTAACCACGCTATCAAAACTCTGGCTTGGAAAAGGCAGTTCCTGGGCATCCGCCACTTGCCAATCAACGGCGATGGGAGAAGAGGCAATGCGCCGACGAGCCAGGGATCCCATGCCGGGATTGGGATCTACCCCTGTGATCTTGCGAATGTGCTCTGGGTAGCAGGGTAGGTTGAGGCCGGTGCCAAAACCAATCTCCAGAACGGATCCCTGCACATGGGCCAGAAGCTGCCGCCGATAGCGCTCCATCCCTTCCCCCGAGAGAGCTAAATCCAACAGCCGCGGGAAGATTATTCGGCGATAGAGGTTCATTCGACCATCCCAAATGAATGTTCAGACCTGAGCAGCTTAAACAGTCTGGGCAGGTTGCGGTTGAGCGGTCACCTTCAGGGAGTGGAGGGCATAGCAGGCCAGCAACCAATTGAGCAGGCGGGCCACCACACGAGCGGTTTGCCGTGTTGCGGATCCCACCGCCACCCCTCCCAGCGAAAGGCCAACCACAGGACGAGCAGCAAAGATGGCCTCACAGGTCTGCAACAGTTGCAACCAACTCACCCCCCCTGGCTCTGGGTGATGCACGGCGGGCGCTAAGGAAGGATCCAGCACACTGCAGTCCACCACCAAAAACACCGGTTGATCCGGCAAAGAGGCCACCACCTGCTGGGGATCCCAGCCATCTTGGGCCCAGAATATTGGGCTATGGTGGGCTTTCAGCCATGCGTAGGCCCGCGCACTGCCGCTGCGCAATCCCACATGGATCACCGGCAGCTTGTGCTGATAGAGCAACTCCACCCAGGCAGCACTGCCATAGCTTGTATCTTGATCCGGCTGGGTCATCTCCGGGGGCGGCATCAGGTTGGCATGAGCGCTGCAATGCACCACACTCAGAGTTGGGTAGTGCTTCCAGAGGGCACGAATGGCCCCCCAACTGGCGGCCAAGACCGAAGGCAACAGCACCGGCCATTGTTGTCGTCTCCAAGCTTGAGTCACCGCCGCCTCACACATGCCGTAGGGAGGCTCATCCACCAGCCCCGGCAACTGCGCCACCGCCAGCTTATCCACATCGATCCCCAACCTCGGCTCGAAGGCACACAGCTCCGAACCGGCATTGAGAATGGCCATCGGAGCCTGAGTATCGTGGCCAAAGGCGGTGGGAATGAGAATGACCCTAGCGTTGGATTGCGAGCTGGGATGGAGGGACCACTGGGCCATGGGCGCTGTTCCTTTTCCAGAAAGCTGTGGGTCTCCGGCTTGTTCTATGGTGGCCTACAGGGCGCCCAGGGATCCGTCCGAGAGCCAGCCAGTCTGCTACGAAAGATTACAGTTCCCAGGCGGAACTGGGGCCAAAAATCGAGTCAGTGGTAGATTCAAAGTGCTTCGCGCCGCAAACCGCGGTTTGGACAAGGCAAACCACCGCAAACCACAACGAGTTGAGAAAGGTAGACTATGGCTGTGATGGAAGGCGATCCTCGTCAGGGAGCAAAGCTGCCTCTATTTGGGGGATCCACCGGGGGGCTGTTGAGCGCAGCCGAAACCGAAGAAAAATACGTCATCACCTGGACGGGCAAGCCGGGGCAGGTGTTTGAAATGCCCACCGGCGGCGCTGCCGAAATGGTGGAAGGCAAAAACTTTCTCACCTTTGCCCGCAAAGAGCAGTGTTTGGCGCTGGGTGCCCAGTTGAGATCCGACTACAAGATCAACGACTACCAGATCTTCCGCATTCCGGCGGGTGGAGAGCCTGTGTTGGTGCATCCCAAAGATGGCGTTTTTCCCGAGAAGGTCAACGAAGGCCGTGAGCCCGTCGGCAAAGTGGATCGCAACATCGGCAAAAACAAGGAGCCGATTACCTACAAGTTCACCGGCGGGAAACCCTGGGATTGAACTCCCCACAGCTTCGCTCCCTACTGGGTTTCAGGATCCCCTAGCAAGGTCGGGGGATCTTTTGCTTGCCTGTTTTCGACAAAAAAGCTCCAGCCCACCTTGAGCTGAAGCTACGCCCGGAAGCGCTGGGGATCTCCTATATGTAGCCAGGGATCCCAGGGGCCAACCTACTTGGCAATCGCCGCGAAGAACTCCTTGGATTTCACTGGGTCGGGGTGCATGGTTTTCTGGCCGGGCTGCCAGTTGGCCGGGCAAACTTCATCGGGGTGAGATTGCACGTATTGGATGGCTTGCAGGGTGCGCAAGGTTTCATCCACACTACGGCCAAAGGCCAGGTTGTTAATGGTGGCGTGCTGGATGATCCCTTCTTTGTCGATGATGAACAGGCCGCGCAGCGCCACACCCGCTTCCGGATCCAGGACATTGTAGGCAGCGCTGATCTCCTTTTTCAGGTCAGAGACCAGAGGATACCTCAGCTCACCCACCCCTCCAGCCTTGCGGTCGGTTTGAATCCAGGCCAGGTGAGAGTATTCGCTATCCACTGAAACACCCAGGATCTCGGTATCCAGCTTGGCAAAGTCGTCATAGCGGTCGCTGAAGGCCGTGATCTCCGTTGGGCAGACAAAGGTGAAGTCCAAGGGGTAGAAAAACAACACCACATACTTCTTACCCCTGTAGTCGGAGAGCTTCACCGTCTTGAATTCCATGTCATAGACGGCGGTGGCGGAAAAATCGGGAGCGGGCTGCCCCACTCGCAGGCATCCTTCCTGAGACATAAATCAACGCTCCTTGCGGTAAAGTGCAAATGTAAACCAAACCTAACATACCATACTCATAATGACTCTGCCTTAAATAGATAGCGACGGATCCCAACTGCTGGGATCCGGATAATGCCCATTTTTCCATGCTGATCGGCTCAGCTCTGCAAGGGATCCTGTTGTCATGAGGGTGGCGCTGGAGTTCCTCTATCACTTCTGTTGTGACCGCTGTCGGCGGTGGTGGAGCCAGGCCGATGTGGAGCCCCAACCTGGGGATCGCCTGTATTGCCCCTATTGCGGCCATCAAAATTGTGTGGAGCGCATCGATACCTTTCGCAATGCTGCGCGGGGCAGTTGCCTGACCCGTCCCCCCGATGCCCCTTCTCCAGATCCGCATCCGCCCTCTGAAAAATCCGGGGATCGGCCTCAGGAGAAGCGATCCCCAATCTAGTTATCCTGGGCAAACCCAGTCCTCTTGCCCCTATGGGGCAGCCAGCCGCTAGAGCCTGTCAACCATTCAACGCATCCGCCAGAGTTCCCCGGTGTGAAGATGACCACAGGTAGAGGTCAACCTCAGGCGAGGAAGAATCCACCAGATAGCGACAGAGGCGGCGCTCTTCCAGGATGGCGGTGGAGCAGCAGCAACTGTAGACTTCCAGATAGTCGTCCGGCTCCGCCTCAAAAATCGCCTGCTGGCCGGGAAAGAGGGTGCGCTCCCAGTGGCCGGGGATCGTGCGGATCACCTGAACCTGTCCGGAACGGTTGACAAAAGCGTATCTTTTCATTGCGTTTTTTTAATTGCGTTAAGAAAAACTTATTGCCCTTAAAATAGGCTACCATCCCTGATCCCCAAGCGGCAATAGTAAGCCGCCAAGACGGGGATCGCTCTTCCTGACTGGCTTTGGGAGATTTGTTCTCTCAGCTTATTGGGGTTGAGAGAATGGGATCCCGAGGAGAAGCCTGCCCTGGTAAACTGAGGGGAAGAGTCTGAAGATATCCTTAAGTTGGCCTTCACCATTCCGAGATCAGCAAGGGGGCACATCGTGGACAACAAGTTGGGGCTAGAGATCATCGAAGTCGTGGAGCAGGCTGCCATTGCCGCCGCCCGCTGGATGGGCAAAGGGGACAACAAGACTGCAGATCAGGTGGCTGTAGAGGCCATGCGGGAGAAACTCAACCAGATCCCTATGCGCGGTCGCATCGTCATCGGGGAAGGAACCCGCGATGAGGCCCCCATGCTCTACATCGGCGAAGAGGTGGGCATCTGTACCCGCCCGGATGCTGAGCAGTTCTGCCGCGTGGAAGAGCTGGTGGAGATCGATATTGCTGTGGATCCCTGCGAGGGCACCAACCTAGTGGCCAAAGGCCAAAACGGCTCTATGGCGGTGCTGGCCATCTCCGAGAAAGGCGGCCTTCTCCACGCCCCGGACATCTACATGCAAAAGCTGGCGGCTCCGCCCCAGGCCAAGGGCAAGGTGCACATCGACTATCCGCCAGAGAAAAATCTCAAGATCATCGCCGAAAGCCTGGATCGGGAGGTGTCGGATCTGACGGTGGTGGTCATGGATCGCAAGCGCCACCTCGATCTGATTCGCCAAATTCGAGAGGCGGGGGCGCGGGTGAAGCTGATTACCGATGGCGACATCTCGGCGGCTCTCTCGGCAGGCTTCAACGGCACCGGCATTCATGCTCTGATGGGGATCGGAGCTGCTCCTGAGGGGGTGATCTCGGCAGCCGCTCTGCGGTGCTTGGGCGCCCACTTCCAGGGTCGGCTGATCTACGATCCCGAGGTGGTTCAGGCAGGCACCTACTTGCCACCCGTGGAGGAAACGCGACGGGAACTCAAAGAAAAAGGCATCGAGGATCCCGACAAGGTGTGGGAGTGTGAAGAGCTGGCCAGTGGCAAGGAAGTGCTCTTTGCTGCTACCGGGATCACGGATGGCGACTTGATGCGCGGGGTACGTTTCTTTGGGGGTGGGGCCCGCACCGAGACCTTGGTGATTTCCAGCCAATCCCGCACGGTGCGCTTTGTGGACACCATCCACATGAAAGACGGCCAACAGCCCCGCGGCCTGCAACTGCGCTAAGGGATCCCTATCTAACATCCTCGCAGATCGGGGCGGCTTTCCCCTGCTGGAGGTCGCCCTTGCCTTTTTGGGAAAGTTACGAAATCTATCAAGCCCCAACCCGTGAAAACGTAATAACTCTTCAGCAAAATCCGGCAAAACCGGTTCGATACTGGTTTTAGGGTTTAGGTAGGCTGAGAAAAGTTACCTAAGCTTGCTGGAACCGAGTCAAGGGATCCCCTCGTATCGGTCACAGCTCTTGCTTTCTCTCTGAAACAATATTTGCTTTTGTTCAGAGTTTTTGTTTTTAATAACTTTTGCTGTTGCTGTACAGACGACGGAGAGGCATGTTTATCGCGGTTGTCGGTCTTAGCCATCGCACAGCTCCCGTAGAGATTCGGGAGCGCCTCAGCATCGCGGAGGCGGAGGTGGGAGAGACGATCCAGCAGCTTCGCGCCCACCCCCACATTGAGGAGGCTGCGATCCTCAGCACCTGTAACCGGCTGGAGGTCTACATCGTCACCTCAGAAATGGAGAGTGGTGTCCGGCAGACGATGCAGTTCTTGGCTGAGCTGAAAGGGATCCCCTTGCCCCAACTGCGTCCGCACCTGTTTACCCTTCTTTACCAGGATGCGGTAACCCACCTGATGCGGGTGGCTGCCGGTCTGGACAGCTTGGTGCTGGGAGAAGGGCAGATCCTCTCGCAGGTGAAAAAAGCCCAGCAACTGGGCCAAGCCTGCAACGGCATGGATCGCATCCTCAATCGCCTTTTTAAGGCAGCCATTACCGCCGGCAAGCGCGTCCGTACCGAAACGGAGATCGGCACCGGCGCCATGTCCATCAGCTCGGCAGCGGTGGAGTTGGCTCTGCAAGAGCAGGGATCCCTCTCTCAGGGCAAAGTTACCGTGGTGGGGGCGGGGAGAATGGCCCGTCTGTTGGTGCAGCACCTGTTGGCCAAAGGGGCAGTCGATATCACGGTGGTCAACCGCTCCCTGGAGCGGGCCGAAGCCCTGGCCAAGCAATTCGAGCAGCCGATCCAGGTGTTGCCCTGGGAGTCGCTGCTGAGCAGCGTGGCCGAGTCCAACTTGGTCTTCACCAGCACCGGTGCCACCCAGCCGATCCTCACCTACCAGCAACTGGCAGGGGTGCTGCAGCCAGATCAGCCGCTGTTGTTGGTGGATATCTCTGTGCCCCGCAACATCGATCCCGATGTGGAAAAGCTGAAGGGGGTACAGGTGTTCAATGTGGATCACCTCTCCCGCATCGTGGAAGAAAACCGCGCCCAACGGCAAAAGCTGGCTCTGGCTGCCGAGGCCCTGGTGGAAGAGGAGGTGGATCAATTCATGGAGTGGTGGCGTTCTCTGGAGACGGTGCCCACCATTTCCAGCCTGCGCCACAAGGTGGAGTCCATCCGCGAGCAGGAGATGGAAAAAGCTCTCTCCCGCCTGGGCAAGGACTTTGCCGAGAAGCACCTGGAGGTGATCGACGCCCTGACCCGCGGCATCGTCAACAAGATCCTGCACGACCCGATGGTGCAACTGCGGGCCAAACGGGATATTGAGGCGCGGCGGGCAGCCATGCGGATCTTGCAGGAACTGTTCAACCTGGATCCGGTGGTGTTTCAAGCCCAGCAGGAGCGCTAGGGATCCCTTGGCGAAGAGCGCATGACTTGAAGAATTGTAACAGCTCTCCCATCTGGGGTGGAGGGCACCCCTTAGGATACAAAGCGTAAGCCACAGGATCTGGGATTATGTTCGGACAATACGAAGTTTTTGTGCAGTTGGCCCTGCTGGCCTTGATTGTCTTGGCAGGCCCGGCGGTCATCCTGCTGCTCTATCTGCGCGGCGCCGATATGTAGGGGATCCCTCTGGATATTGAGGCAGTCGGGATAACCCTTTGGGAGTGCTGGGGCTAAGCCCAAAGCCAGGAGTGTTTAGCAACGTAACGCTCCTTTGCGTTAGAGTTGTAAAGAAATCCCTAGGGCACTCCTGCTTGTAGGGCGACATCCTGCTGGTCAATGGTTAATATGTCACTCCCCATCCGCAACGTTGCCATCATTGCCCACGTCGACCACGGCAAAACTACCCTTGTGGATGCCCTGTTACGCCAGGCGGGCATCTTTCGGGAGGGGGAAGACATTCCCACCTGTGTGATGGACTCCAACACGCTGGAGCGGGAGCGGGGCATTACCATCTTGGCCAAAAACACAGCCGTCCGCTACGGCGAAACCTTGATCAACATCGTCGACACCCCTGGCCACGCCGATTTCGGGGGCGAGGTGGAGCGGGTGCTGGGGATGGTGGAGGGCTGCTTGTTGATCGTGGATGCCAACGAAGGCCCGATGCCGCAAACCCGCTTTGTGCTGCGCAAAGCCTTGGAGAAGGGCCTGCGCCCAATTGTGGTGGTCAACAAGATTGATCGGCCTCGCGCCGAGCCCTACAAAGCCGTCGACAAGGTGCTGGATTTGTTCTTGGAGCTGGGGGCAGACGAAGACCAGTGCGACTTCCCCTATCTATTTGCCTCTGGGTTGCGCGGCTTTGCCCTGGAAGAAGCCCATCTCAAAGACTTTCTGGAAGGGAAGTACAGCGGATCCCTGGATATGAAGCCTCTTTTCGAGGCCATTCTCAAGCATGTCCCACCTCCCATTGGGGATCCCGGCAAGCCCCTGCAGCTGCAGGTCACCACGCTGGAGTATTCGGAATACCTGGGCCGGATTGTGATCGGCAAGATCCACAACGGCACCATCCGCCTGGGGGATCCATTGGCAGTGGTGAAAGAGGATGGATCCATTGCCAAGGGCAAAGTAACCAAGCTGTTCGGCTTTCAGGGCCTGCAGCGCATCGAGCTGACGGAAGCTACCGCCGGCCACATTGTTGCTGTGGCGGGGTTTGCCGAGGCCAACATTGGCCACACCCTCACCTCTCCCGAAAATCCCCAGGCTCTGCCGCTCATCAAAGTGGACGAGCCCACATTGCAGGTGATGATCTGCGTCAACGACTCCCCCTTCGCCGGGCAAGAGGGTACTTTTGTAACTTCGCGGCAACTGCGGGAGCGCCTGATGCGGGAGCTGGAAACCAACGTGGCGCTGCGGGTGGAAGAAACCGATTCGCCGGATCGCTTTTTGGTGTCGGGGCGGGGCGAGCTGCACCTGGGCATCCTGCTAGAAACCATGCGGCGGGAAGGCTATGAGTTTCAGGTGGGGCAACCGAAGGTAATTTTCCGCGAGGTCAACGGCCAGCCCTATGAGCCCTATGAGTGTTTGGTGCTGGATGTGCCGGAAGCGACGGTGGGGGCCTGCATCGAGCGGCTGGGGCAACGGCGGGGAGAAATGCAGAACATGATGGTGGGATCCGATGGTCGGGCTCAGCTGGAGTTTGTCATTCCGGCGCGAGGGCTGATCGGCTTTCGGGGGGAGTTTATCCGCATCACCCGCGGCGAGGGGATCATGAGCCACAGCTTTTTGGAATACCGTCCCCTGACCTCTGAGATGGAAATGCGCCGCAACGGGGTGCTGATTGCTTTTGAAGAAGGGGTGGCCACTACCTATGCCCTCAAGAATGCGGAAGATCGAGGTGTATTCTTTATTACGCCAGGTACCCGCGTTTACAAGGGCATGATCGTGGGCGAGCACAACCGTCCCCAAGACTTGGAGCTGAACGTCTGCAAGACCAAGCAACTGACCAACCACCGGGCTGCGGGCGGGGAGGAGCTGGTGCACTTGCAAGCGCCGGTGGAGATGACCCTGGAGCGGGCTTTGGAATACATCGGCGAGGATGAGCTGGTGGAGATCACGCCCCAGTCGGTGCGCCTGCGCAAGGCACAGTTAACGCCCTCTCGCCGCTAGTTTTCTCAGCCAACTGGAAGAGAGCCTGGCTCACCACCGCCGCAGGTAAGAGGCCAAGTTGGGGAAATAGAACGCCCCCCAAATCCCCAGCAGGATGACTCCCAAGCCGAACACAACCAGCCAAAGGCGCGGTCGGCTGTGCAGCTTATTGGATCCCACCTGGACGTAGGCCAGATCCACCCAAGCAGTATTGCCGCGGCGGAACCAGCCCACCACTTTGACGCGCCGGCCCACCAGGGCGCGGATCCGCTTCAGGCCGGAAAAGACATTGCCCACCGGGCCCAGAGGGGAGGTGAAGCGCACCGGGATCAGCCCTGTGGCCTCTTGCAGCTTCAGCTCTGCCCCCAGTTGATAGCCGGAGGGGCCCAGTCCCACCAACTCCCCCTCCAGCTCCACCCATTGTCCGCGGCGGGGATCCGCGTCGGGATCCGCCAGCAAGCTGAGCACATCCGTCGGCCTTGCCGGCAGGGATCCCCCGTACATCAACCCCGCTTTGGCCCACAAGCCCACCCCGTAGCCCACCACCGCTGCTGCCGCGATCACCTTGGGATCGAGACGGTTTTGCAGCAGCAGGTAGAGGATCAGCCCCACCAGCCAGCCAATGAGGATCCCGACCACTTCGGCTGCGTAGATGGCCAGATCCAGCCAAAACCGGCTTTGCAGGCGGGCCACATCCAATTTGGACCCGGATCCCAGGCTCAGCTCCGGCAGGAGGCGCAGCCGCTCTCCATATCCCGCCAAGACCTTGAAGCGGTGCCCCGGCAGCGGATGGCTGGAATTGACCTGCATCCAGCGGGCCCAAGGGTTGATTTGATCCCAAAGAAAGACTTGGCCAGCTTGGGAGGGATCCTGGAGGCGGGCGGCAGCACTGGCAGCGGCGATGGTTTTGAAGTCCAAAAAGCTGAACAGGCGGGTGCAGTGCAACAGCGAGGAAGGTCGGCGGTCGTTTTTGTGGGCCTCTTGTAAGCCGGCAGCCGATTTGAGCAGAGCAGCGATCAGCCCGTTCGGGTTGCCGGTTGCCTGTACGGCAAAATGGTCGGCATGGTAGGTGCCCAGGCGGGAGAGGAAAAACAGGGGATAGGAAAGCACCGTGTAGATGAGGTAGAGCAGAGGGGCCACATGCCCGATCAGATCCCGCCGCCGACTTTGGCCGCGCCCCTCCCCCAGCTTGCTCACCTGCTCCAAGGCCAGGTAAACCAGTTGAATCGGGGATCCCAGCAGGGTCATGACCAGGATATCTCCATTAACAATTCGCCCCAGGGCCTGGGCGTAGACGGCGGCAATCTCATCCTCAGAAAGCTGCTGCAACAGGGCTTGGGTGACCACAATGCGGCAGCCATCAGAAAAAGTGCCGTAAACAAAGGCCAGCGGCCCAGCATCCGGGATCACCCCCAGTCGGGGCTGTTTTAGCCGGTTTTGGGCACAGATGCGCTGCAGCAGGCGCGCCGTTTCGGGGCTGTGGCGTTCGATTTCGCCAAGCCTGGCCCAACGCAACTTGTGCAGCCGTTGGTGGAGCTGATCCATCAGCCAGGGGGCAAAAAAGAGAAGGCCTACTCCAAAGTTGACCGCCAGGCTGCCGGCCACCAACCACCGCAGGCCATTGCGCAGCCAGGGCAGCAACCCCTGCAAAAACCAAAGCTGCCGCGGAAAACTCAGCCGGCCAAAATCCAGATGGCTGCCTACCAACACAAAGCTCAGCCACCAAAGGAAGACAATGCCCACCCCCAGGGATCCCCACTTGGCCCAATGCAGGGGGCCGGCCCGCTCCGGCAGGGGGATCTTCATACCCAGTTGGGCGGCCCGTTGACGGGTGGACAGGGATCCCGCTCCAGGAGACGGCTCCTCTGGGGGAGCAGAACGCGGTTCGACAGGTTTGGCGGACGGAGCAGCCAGGGACTCTGTTGCAGTGGGCAGGCGAAGCAAGATCTTCTTGGCCCAGCCTTGCGCCTGGGGGTTGGGGTGTTGCAGCAGCTCTAGGCAGAGGGACCGTGCCTTCTCCGTCTGGCCCAACTGGTGGTAGGCCCGCACCAGGTTCATTTGGGCTTCCAGGGCTTCGCCGTCAGATGAGTCTGCCGGGATCCCTAATGCTTTGTCCTGCTGACGGGATTGGGCCAGGTAGCCTTCAAAAAGTTGGATGGCCTCTTGAAGGCGGCCCTGCCGCAGGGCTTCCTTGCCCGCCTGGACGGCATCGGGGATCATCGGCTTGCTCCTTGCCTGGTAGGGTCTGCTTCTGGAGATCGGTTGGATCCATCTGCTCCCCCAGCTTACTCAGGGATCCAACCCCGAGAGACTGGATCCCCCCTAAAGGGGGTAGCAGAGCAAGCGCCGCCGCAAGCGATCCAGAGCCGTCTGGGCGCTCCACCAACGCACCCCCTCTCTGCCGCGCAGGCTGCCAAACCGGTACTCGTGTACTTCCACCTTCCCTTGCGGATCCGCCAAACCCAGATACACAAGACCGACTGGCTTGGTGGCGGTGCCTCCCTCTGGCCCGGCAATGCCGGTGATGCTCAAGGCCCAGTTGGAGCCCAGGACTTGCTTGGCCCCCAGCGCCATTTGGGCGGCCACCGCCTCGCTCACGGCCCCGTGCTGTCGCAGGGTTTCCGGATTCACCTGTAAAAGCTGCTCCTTGATGCGGTTGTCGTAGGCCACGATCCCCCCCACAAAGTAGCGGGAGCTGCCCGGGATCCCGGTCACCAACTGCCCCAGCAGCCCGCCGGTGCAGGATTCTGCCACCGCCAGAGTTTGACCCCGTTGCAGCAACAGCTCCCCCACCACACCGGCCAAGGTGGCGTCATCGCTGCCGAAGTAGTCTTCTCCAGAAATCTGTAAAATCTGCTCCACCACCGGGGCGATCAAGGCTTGGGCCTCTTCACGACTGGGAGCACGTCCGGTAACCCGCAGGCGTACCTCCCCCTGGCTGGCGTAGGGAGCCACCGTAGGGTTTTCCCCCGCCAACAGGGATCCCAGCCGTTCGGCCAGCGTCGATTCGGGAATGCCCCAATAGCGCAGTACCCGGCTGTAGAACACCTCTTTTCCCCAGCCGATGGAGCGCAGATAAGGCACGGCGGTCTCCCGCCACATGTGTTGCATCTCCCGCGGCACCCCAGGGAAGGTGAGAATGTGCAGGTCGGGCCGGGGCTGCCAGATGAGGCCACAGGCGCTGCCCAGCGGGTTGGGCAACACCCTCGCTCCCCGGGGCAGAAAAGCCTGCTTGCGATTGCTCGGCGAGGGCACAAGGCCCCGCTGCCCGTACTTTTGCAGGATCTCTTCCCACACTTGGGGGTGCTCCACCATCTCCGCCCCAAAAAAGGAAGCCAGCGCCTCATGGGTGAGATCGTCCGGCGTCGGCCCCAAACCCCCGGTGATCAGAATCAAGCTGGAACGACCACAGGCCACCTCCAGCGCGTGGTGAATGCGGGCCTCGTTATCCCCCACCACCGTTTGGTAATAGTGGGGGATCCCCAGTTGCGCCAACTCGGCTGCCAAGTACTGGGCATTGGTATTGGTGATCTCTCCCAAAAGCAATTCTGTGCCGATGCAGAGGATCTCAGCCCCTTGGGGAATAGCAGTTTGCGGTGGGATCATGCTTGGCCTCGAGCTCAGCTCAGCCGCAAGAGAAGTATACAAGCAGGGAGGTCTCGGCCTCCCTGCGCGCCCCCAGATTTTGGGCTTGCAGTTGGCCATTCCAAATGGCGGTGAGACAACCGGCAAGTTTCCATCTCCGGCGCCGGCAAAAAGATTGGGGGACGAGATGTATCCGACAGCACAACAGCGACAGACGCTGCAGCAGTGGTTGGGAACAGCTCGGTTTGTTTATAACCGCACCCTAGATTCTCTGAAGTCTTTAGAAGGCGAGCGTCCACCTGGATGCAAGTAGCTACTCACCACATCTTGCCTTCTCTACCAGATCGGGCGAAGGCAGTCCCGTACCAAACCAGAAAGTGGCAGTCATTGTTTGCGTTGGCCCATTCAAGACTTGCGGGATGAGCGCCAAGGCGGCCAGGTTCTGGGTGGACAACTTTGACATTTATTCTTTAACATTTTCTTTGACATTACTTGACATTGTTTATTGTCTTGGTTTATTGTCTTGCTGCTCAAGTTTCAGACCTCCAAGATAGCGGTCAGAAAGCAGCGCCAGCTACATGCCAAGACGGTGCGCTTGCTACTGGTGGGCGCGTAGTGCGTTCCAGGAACGGCCAGAGGCTGTGGCTGAGCAGTACGGGAAACAAGCATTGACATCCTCCCCGGCCTTTAGGCCGGAGATTCCTACCACGCTACGCATGGATGGCTCCTTGCGCAGTCGTCTCGGCGGGTTCCTGCTTCCGACCGCCCGTGCAGTTCGATCCACAGGCCATCCGGGCTGACACGGGTGGTTCACCCACCCGCATCCCGACCGCAGCGTCGGCCGTGTCCTGCCCTTCGTCTCGCAACAGCTGTATCCCGCGAGCAAGGATGTTGATGGCACCGACCAGAAAGGCCTCCGGCCCGCTGCCGCGATCGGCGTTATTCTCATAGCCGCACGCCACGCACTCGAACCAGGCTTGGGTC
>NZ_JANSIA010000018.1:0-36495 GCF_047461835.1 Synechococcus sp. R60.1
TCTGGTAGAGCAGAGCAGGCCCAGGGCTACTGAAAGCCCGCTCCGTACCGCTTAGCGGTCGGAGCCGGGTAGTTTACCTTTCGACCTCATTTCGACCTCATTATTTTGTAGATTTTGTAGCTCGGCTGGGTTGAGCAGAAAGAGCGCTGGGAAGCGCAACCCGTCCAAGGAGGTCGGAGCCGGAAGCCAGTTGGACAGGTTAAGGTGAAGAGACTGTTAAGATTCTTATGGTTTTGCTGTTGCCAAGGCAACACCGCACCAACTAACATCTCGCTACACTGCGACCGCTCATGATTCATCCTCTGCTGCAACGGCTGCACCAATCCACCCTGACCCCGCTGCGGGATATCCACTGGACGCCGGAATTGTTGGGAATCCTCTTGGTGTACTTTGTGCAGGGGGCGGTGGGGCTGGCACGGCTGGCCACCAGCTTTTACCTGAAGGATAGCTTGGGCCTCAGCCCGTCTCAGGTGGCGGCGTTGATGGGCGTTGCCATGAGCCCCTGGATCCTCAAGCCCCTCTACGGCCTGCTGTCGGATACCGTACCGGTGGCGGGCTATCGGCGTCGTCCCTACCTCTTGTTGTCAGGGCTTCTGGGGTGTGGGGCTTGGCTGGGGATGGCCCTGTGGGCACCGACGGCTGGGCTGGCCACCCTGTGGATGGTTTTGGGATCCCTGGCGGTGGCGGTAGGGGATGTAATCGTAGATTCGCTGGTGGTGGAGCGGGTACACAGCAGTGACTGGGCGGGGACGGGCACGCTGCAATCTTTAACTTGGGGGGCAACGGCCTTGGGATCCCTGCTCACCGCCTATTTGGGAGGAGCGCTCTTAGCCCATTATCCGCCGCAGGTGGTGTTTGGGCTGACGGCCTTTTTGCCGTTGTTCATCGCTCTGGCAGCTTGGGTTATTGCCGATCAACCGGTGGCGTTGTCCCAGGGCTGGGATCCCTTGCAACAACAGGTGGGGCAGGTGTGGCGGACGCTGCGGCAACCCAGCATTTTGCTGCCGGTGCTGTTTGTGTTTGTTTGGCAGGCCACTCCCAGCGCCGATGCGGCTCTTTTTTACTTTGTCACCAACGATCTCGGCTTTGGGCCGGAATTTTTGGGTCAGGTGCGCTTGGTTACCAGCATCGCCAGTTTGCTGGGGGTAGGGATCTTCCAGGTGTACCTGCGGCGGCTCCCACTGCGGCCCCTGTTCGGCTGGATGACGGTGATCTCGGCGGCGTTGGGCCTGACCAGCCTCATCTTGGTCTATCACCTCAACCGGGATTGGGGTATCGACGATCATTGGTTTAGCTTGGGGGACAGCCTGGTGCTGACGGTGGCAGGACAGATTGCCTTTATGCCGGTGTTGGTCTTGGCCGCCCGCCTCTGCCCCCCTGGGATCGAGGCCACCCTCTTTGCCCTGCTGATGTCGGCCTTTAATTTGGCGGGGTTTCTCTCCCAAGAGCTGGGATCCCTGCTGATGCATGGGCTGGGGGTAACGGAGACCGATTTCAGCCGGCTGGGGCTGCTGCTGATCCTGACCAACCTTTCCACCCTCTTGCCCCTGCCGTTTTTGGGCTGGCTGCCGGAAGAGAGCATGACCCTTGGCGGAGCAGAACTGGAGGCGGAAGCCCATGCCTCTCTGGAATCCTTTCTGCGGGATGTGCGGGCAGAAGAGGCGGAGACAGCCTTGGCGATGGAAGGGGTTTCTCTGGCCGAAACCGACCCGACCTAAAGACTCTGTCTGGCTTTGGGAAAGGCATACAGCCTCGGTATCCAGCCGCTAAGATGGAGGGATGAGCTGGGTAGCCCCCACAACTCACCCGGATCTTTCACTTCAGGAGGGGACCGTGCTTCATCGTAGGATCTATCAACTCAGCCGCGAAGGCAAGGATGTGTGGATCTATCTGCGCGATCAGGGACGCTGGCTGGAACGAGCCAAGATCCTCGATATCGAAGGGGACACCATCCTGGTTCGCTACGAGACAGAAGACGAGGAGGAGATCTGCTCCTGGGAGGAGATGATTCGCCTGGAAAGCATTGGAGCTGTTGCTCAGCGCCTTTCCACCATTCCCAAGGGGATGCTCAGCACGTCAGATTTGCTCACCTCAGAAGACTGCCCTCCGGCTGAATTGCTGCATCCGCCACTGTTGCCTACCGAAGGAGAAGATCATCCCAGCAGCGAGCGCCCCGTGGAGGATTACTACCTGGATCGGGAGGCTCCTGCCGAGCTGCCGGTGCGCTCGAGTGGGGAAGATCTCAAACGGGCGGATCGTGCCCGGCACGATGCTGAAGGCACGGATTGAGTTCTCCGTTTGCCAGAGCGGCGCAGAAGAGCGCTTGACATCCTCAGGTTCAGACGCCAGCTCAGAAGCCTAGAGGTGGATGGCCCGGCCACGGCCAGAAAAGTTCTCTAGAGTTCACCTTGGCAGATGAAGGGGATCCCAAGGGCGGGATCTACTTTGCCAGGCCCTCAGTTGTGCAGGGTCGGATGGTCAGTGGGCCGTAGAACTCCTCTTGGCACAGCTCCACCTGAGAGCGGGCAGCCATTAGCAGCAATGACCAGAAGACTTGAATGGGGTGAATGGTTCCGCTGCTGCCGTTTTGATAGCTTTTTTGGCAAAAGTGTTGCTGGAGATCGACAAAGCTGATCTGGGTCAGACCCTGCTGCCAAAGCTGAGCCAGCAGAGATTCTAGCTCGGCGGTGGTTTCCAAAAGGTTTTCCGGGTGGGCTAGCTGAGTGATGGCCGACAGCGCTTGCTGGCGAGAAATCCGTTGGGCCAGCGGCTTTGGGGCAGCTTCGGGCGGTTGTTCCAGCAGGGTTTCCAGCTCTTGCAGGTGGGCGATGAGTTCTTTGAGGGTGACAGGCCGGGTACGTTGGAGACGGGGTGCTGCCCTGGGTTGCAACACGCGATCCAAGTGCGCCAAAGACCAGCTTGGCCAGGGATCCACTTCTACCTCCACCGGGCTGGGCTCACTTTCTTCTGCTTCTGGTTCTGCCAAAGCCATCGCCTTAAGATAGACCAACATGGCAGCGTGGAGCAGGGCTTGTCCCGACTCAGACAGGTCATGGCTGCTGCTGGTGGGAGCCATACGGGCCAGAAAGCGATCGATAACCTCGATGACCTGCACATCCCAGGGATCGATCTCGCCTCGTTCTGCCAAATCAATGAGCAGAGCAATTGCCTCTTCGGTCGGTGAGTAGGCCATAGCACCCCACAGCTCCCTGACCCTTACTGTAGCCCTCAGGCCGGATCCCGGCTATCTCTAGCCATCTCCCATGCCGATCCGAATCCTCTGGCTCAATCGCTGACGTGGTAATATAGAGATCCTGCTCTAGTCGATAGCTGCTAGAGTGGTATCTGCGGGCGGTTAGCACAGTGGTAGCGCACTTCCTTCACACGGAAGGGGTCACAAGTTCGAATCTTGTACCGCCCATACCCGCAAACCTGCTCCTGCAGCGAGCTTCAACAGTCCAAGTCCTTCTCCTGGAGGAGAGATACAGGCGGCTAGAAACGACTTTTTCCGCCCCGGGGTCTCTCTGAAGCGCGCCTTAGGGAGAGGGCTAATGGCTGTTGAGAACAACTCCGCTTGAGCTTCCAGCGTCTTTGCTGCCAGGCCAGTGGAGAAAGGGAAGAATGGTAGCCTAATAAAGGGTAGGGTTGAGGCCATGCAAGAATTTCGTCCCGCTAACGCGATCAGAAACCTTCGCTTCATACTCCTGGGCTTGTGGATCTTGAGCCTGCTCGTTCTCCTCATCCAAAACTGGGGATCCCTGGCAAGGGTTGTGGTGGGTGGGCAATCGGGATCCCCGCTTCCTCTATCGTTGGTGCTATTGGCCTCTTATGGGGCAGGGATGGGGCTGGGATTTTTGTATGTAGGCTCCTGGCGATTGCACGACCGGGTGTTCCAGCGACAGGCAATCCGTAAGTTAACTCAGTTGAGCGACCGAGTTCGCTTTTTGGAAGCCCAGCTGATTCCCCCCGACCACTATTTGCCCCAAGATCTGCCGGAGTACGAGCCGGATCCCCAAGCAGGCCGCTATTCCTATTCCAATATCCCGCCGGAACGCATTCGCGATCCCGCTCCTGAGGACGACGATGCGGCAGCAGCTCCCAACTGGCGGATTGTCCAGCGGCCCTACGCCGACGAGGAGGAGGAAGGATGGGATTCCTAAACTGGTGGAAATCGTCTGCCGCTCCTGCGTCTGAGCCCGACCCCCGCCCTGAACCGCGGGGACAGAACAACTATCTGCTCATCGTCCTAGACAGTTGCCGCTTCGACAGCCTGCTGGCGGCCAACCCCAAGCACTTGCTGAAGTTGGGCCCTCTGGAAAAGCGCTGGAGCTACGCTTCCTGGACGGCCCCTGCCCATTACAACCTGCTCATGGGCCTGCTGCCCCACACCAGCCCCATCCACGTTTTTGCGTCCGAGCACTACAAGCAAGATTATCTGCGCTACAACGAGCGGCTCGGCACCCGGCAACCCATTGAGTTCAAGCATCTGCTGCCTCATCTCTATTTGCCGACGCTGCTGAAGCATCAACTGGGCTACACCACCCACGCCATGGTCTCCATGCCGGTGCTCAACCCCAGCACGCTGCTGAATCGGGATTTCGATTCCTACCGCCTCATGCCCCAGCACAACGATATGGCGGCCATGGTGGAACAGTTGCGCTTCGAGCCGGATCGCCCCAGCTTTTACCTGTTAAACGTGGGCGAAACTCACTATCCCTACGCGCTGCCCGATGAGGATCCCAGCTTGTGGCCCCGCATCTCGGGGGTCAATGGGGTGTTGAAGCGGCTGGATGAAGGAGAAGAGGACGGGATCCCCTTTTTCGATTCGGCCCAGTTGGAAGAGCTACGGCAGCGACAGATCCAGGCGGTGCGCTACCTGGATGGGATCTTTGAACAGCTGTTCGACCTGGTTCCCAAAAACACCTACATCACGGTTACAGCCGATCACGGCGAACTGTTTGGGGAGGGAGGCTACTTCGGCCACGGCCCTATCCACCACGAAAAAGTGCTGGAGGTGCCTTTTATCGAGGGCAAGATTCGCTAGGATGAGGCCCTCACCCCCAGCCCCTCTCCCTGAGGACAAGGGTGGCCATCGATAGCCCAGCAACTGGGCTTACCAGGATTGAGCCTCTGTTTGCCTGCCGGTTAACGCGATCGCCTGAATCGCATGGGCAGAGCCTCTTCCCTTTTGGAGCAGCTAGATCTGCTGGGTCTCCGGCTTGGGCAGGGTAGGATCCCGGCGGGGTTCGCCGTTGGCGCTACTCGGACGGAGCCCTTGCGGGGATCCTTTTACACCGGAACCCAACCCATCTTCGGCGGCCAGGTCGGCAGAGCGGGCGATCTCGTAAAGGCTTTTCACCACACTGCTGAGGGGAATGGCGACGATCACGCCCAGGATGCCCCCCAGTTGCGCCCCCACCAACAGGGCAATCAAGATCCACACTGGATTTAGCCCGATCAGCTCTCCCATCAGGCGGGGGGCGATGACCCGATCCTTCACCTGCTGCACGATCAGGGAAACCAGCACCACTTTAAGGCTGAGCCAAATGTCCTGAAAGGCCAGCAACACCGCCGCCGCCCCAATGCCAATCACCCCCCCCACCAGGGGGATGACCTCCAGCAGGCCGATCAGCAGGCCAAACAGGAGCCCGAAAGGTACCCGCAAAAACCCAAAAACCGGCACCAGCATCAGGGCCATGATGAACCCCAACACCAACTGGCTGATGAGGAAGTTCTGAAAGCTGAGGGCCAGGGCTTCGCCGATGCGTGGCCCCCAAGGCTTGGGAAACAAGCTGAGCAACCCCTGCCAGAACTGGCCGCCGTAGAGCAGCATGTAGAGAGCCAGCACCAGCACCAGCACCAAGTCGATCACCTGGTTGAACGTACCCAGAAGGAGATCCAGGGATTGGCCGGCAATTTTCTCGGCGCTGGCCTGCAGGCGGTTGAGAAGGGTATTGACCAGCTCCGTCTGGCCAAGGTTGATGTTGCGCTCGGCGGCCCAAAGGCTAATCTGGTCGAGCCAATTTTGTAAGGTGTCCACCCACTCTGGGATCCGCGCCCCCAGCTGCACCACTTGCTTGGCCAAGACCGGCACCACGGCGATCCCCACCAAGACCAGCAGCACCACCGAGAGAGCAAAGACCAGGGTGACCGCCAAACCTCGACTGACCCGATAGCGCCGCAGCACCTGCACCGGGTAGTTGAGCAAAAAGGCCAGCACCGCCGCTGTCAGGATGGTGGTGAGCAAATGCCCAAACAGCCGACCCACCTGTATGGCCAGCCAGCCGCTGATGACGATCAAGATCCAGGTGAGCAGCAACCGCTGCAAGGGTGAGAAGCGATTCATGCCGGAGCCATCCCCAAGGGATCCCAAAGCGCTTAAAAACCCAGGATGCTATACCCACTATCCACGTAGATCACCTGGCCGGTAATGCCGCTGGCCAGGTCGCTGGCCAGAAAAGCCGCCACATTGCCCACCTCTATTTGAGTGACATTGCGCCGTAGGGGAGCTTTCTCCTCCACAGCATGCAGCATGGCATGAAAATCGGAAATGGCCGATGAGGCCAAGGTGCGGATTGGGCCGGCAGAAATGGCGTTCACCCGGATCCCGGCAGGGCCCAGCTCGGCAGCCAGGTAGCGGACACAGGTTTCCAGGCCCGCTTTGGTGACGGCAGCCATGTTGTAGTTGGGCACCACTCGCACTCCTCCCAAGTAGGTCAAGGTGAGGACACTGCTGCCGGATCTCAGTAGGGGCTTGGCAGCCCGGCAGAGGGCAATCAGGGAGTAGGTGCTCACATCCATGGCCAGGGCAAACCCCTCCCGCGAGATATCGCTGAAGTTGCCGCTCAGCTCCTCTTTTTTGACATAGGCCAGGCAGTGAACCAGAATATCGACCTGACCCCATTTTTCGGTTACCCCCTGAAACAGATCGCTGATCTGCTGATCGCTTTGCACGTCGCAGGGGAGGAGAAAATCTGGCTGCAAGGGATCCGTGAGTTGCTGAACTTTGGTTTTGAAGCGATCCCGCTCGTCCGGCAGATAGGTAACCCCTAGGCTGGCCCCCGCTTTGTGCAGTTGCTGAGCAATGCCCCAGGCAATGGAGCGCTCGTTGGCAATGCCGGTTACCAAGGCTTTCTTTCCCGTCAGCTGTAGCATGGCAAAAAAAGTAGGGGTGTATTCCTTTCTATCCTCCCACAGGTGGGAGCTGGGGCTGGGAGAAGGGATCCCAGGCACTCCTGAACTCCCGTTAAAAAGGCCCGGCTTCCACAATGAAAGTCCTTTTGGTTGAAAAGGAATATTGTCTGCTGGATCTCCGCAGCCCTGTTACCCGTGCCGAAATCATCGAGCACCCGTGGTCGTTGGAAGATACCTCCCTCAACCGGGCTGATAGGTGGAAGCCACGTGCAGTTCCTTGAGCTGCTTCGCCTCAACGCTGGAAGGAGCGCCGGTGAGCAAACATCGCGCCTGCTGGGTTTTGGGAAAGGCGATGACATCCCGGATGGAATCTTCCCCGGCCAGCAACATCACCAGCCGATCCAGGCCGTAGGCAATGCCGCCGTGGGGCGGGGTGCCATACTCAAAGGCTTCCAACAAAAAGCCAAACTTGTCCCGCGCCTGTTCGGGGGTGAGGCCAATCGCTTGAAAAACCTGCTCCTGAATTTCCCGCTGGTAAATCCGCAGGGATCCCCCTCCTACTTCCACGCCGTTCCACACCAGGTCATAAGCCTGGGCCCGCGCCGTTTTCAGGTCGGCCAAGTCGTCGGGGTGGGGGGCGGTAAAGGGGTGGTGCAGGGCTTCCAGGCGATTTTCTTCGGCGTTGAACTCAAACATGGGAAAGTCGGTGATCCAGAGGAGATTCAAGGCGTTCTCTGGGATCAAACCCAGCTCCTGGCCCAGGTGCAGCCGCAGCCGGCCCAAAGACTCGTTCACCACTGCCGCCGGCCCTGCCCCAAACAGCAACAGATCCCCTGGCTTGGCCTGGGTGAGATCCAGCAACCGCTTCTCCTGCTCGGGGCTCAAGCTCTCTTTCAGGGCGCCGATGGTATCGAGGCTGTCGGGCCGCACCCGGATAAAGGCCAAGCCGCCCGCCCCATACTGGGTGACCAGCTTGAACAGATCCCCGCCTGGTTTGATGCGGGTGTTGGAGATCTTTTCATCGCCGCCGGGCACTGGCAGGATTTTGATCAAACCGCCCTCAGCCAGCACTTTGGCGAAGACTTTGAATCGGGATCCCTGAAACACCTCCGAAACATCCACCAACTCCATCCCAAAGCGGGTGTCAGGCTTGTCGGAGCCGTAGCGGGCCATGGCCTCGGCATAGGTCAGGCGCGGGAAGGGACGGGGCAGGTGGATCCCTTTGACAGTTTTGAAGATATGGCAGATCAGTCGCTCGTTGAGCTCCAGGATCCCTTCTTGATCCATGAAGCTCATCTCCATGTCCAACTGGGTGAACTCCGGCTGCCGATCCGCCCGCAGATCCTCATCCCGAAAGCAGCGGGCGATCTGGTAGTAGCGATCCACGCCAGCCACCATCAGCAGCTGCTTAAAGAGCTGGGGCGACTGCGGCAGGGCAAACCACTCGCCGGGGTTGACGCGGCTGGGCACCAGGTAGTCTCTGGCCCCTTCTGGGGTGGAGCGGGTGAGAATGGGAGTCTCCACCTCGACAAAGCCCTCCTCGTCTTCTAGGAAACGGCGGATGGCCTGGATGACCCGGTGGCGCAGTTGCAGGTTACGGGACATGCGCTCCCGCCGCAAATCCAGGTAGCGATAGCGCAGGCGGATCTCTTCTCGCACTTCCTCTGCTTCTTCTCCCGAGACGCTGAAGGGGAGCTGCTTGCCGACTGGACTGAGCACTTCCAACTGTTCGGCGTAGATCTCGACCTCGCCGGTGGCCAGGCGAGGGTTGAAGGAGTCGGGGGGCCGTTGCTGGACAGTTCCCGTTACCCGCACCACATATTCGTTGCGCACTTCCCCCGCCAGTGGATATGACTGCGGAGTTTTCTGCGGATCCGCCACCAGTTGCACAATGCCAGAGCGATCCCGCAAATCCAGAAAGATCACCCCCCCGTGGTCGCGGCGGCGGTCGATCCAGCCGTAGAGGGTGACGGTCTGGCCAATGTGGGCCGGGCGGACTTCGCCACAGTAGAGGGTGCGGGCCGGGCGATGGATGGCAGCAGGCATGGAAGAGGTGAGAGAACAAGGGTCTGAGCCCCTATCATACAAAACTCAGACCTCCTGCCTCGACTCAGCTTCTCAAGAGCATTCAGGGGATCCGCCCAGGGCTACCACAATCGTGCAGGTGTTGTGGCGCATCATGGCAACGTAAGTTTCGGCGCCGCTGCCTGGCTCCCCCAAAGAGTCCGAGTACAGTTTCTGTTCGGCTACCTTGACCCCGGCTTCGGTGGCCACCGTTTGGAGGAGAGCGGGGTTGAGGGTGGTCTCAGCAAAGATAGCCGGCACCCGCAGAGCGCGGATCTCCTCCACTAAGCGGGCCACTGTCTGGGCGCTGGGCTGTTCTTCGGTGCTGATCCCCAGCAGGGATCCCCCCATTTTCAGGCCGTAGGCTTGGGTGTAGTAGGCAAAGGCATCGTGAGTGGTCACCAAAACCCGGTTGGGAGGGGGGATGGTCTGAATTTGCTCCCCAATCCAGGCATGAAGCTCCTCCAGCTCTGCTCGATAGGCAGCAGCATTGGTTTGGAAGAAGGTCGCCTCGCCAGGCACCTGTTCCGCCAGCTCTTGGGCAATGCGCTCCACCATGCGGATGACGTTTTCCACATTGCCCCACACGTGGGGGTCGGGAGTGGGGATCCCGTCCTCGTTGGCAACAATAGGTTCAAGGATCTCGGCCAAGGCAACCCGCCGCGCTCCTTGGGCCGTGGCTTCGATGAGACGCATCAACCCCGGCTCCAGGTTGTAGCCATTCCAGAACACCAAGTCTGCCTGCTCTAGGGCCACCCCATCCGCCGGCGTTGGCTCGTAGACATGGGGATCCATTCCCGGCTGCAGCAGGCTGGTGAGCTGGATGCGATCTTGGCCCACCTGCTCTACCCAATCGGCGATCAACGTAGTGGTAGCCACAACGCGGGGACGCGCCCATCCCGAACCGGCCAAGGCCAGAAAACTGCCGTTCCCGTCAGCGAGACAGAGTCCTATTGCCAAGCCGAAGGCCGCTACCCAACGGCGCCGCCCCCAAAGGAAGACAAGACTTTTGATCATCGTTTCATGGTTTAGATGTCCCTTTAGGGTACACTGGACTTACCGAAAATGAAAACAAAATGAAAAAGCAACTTCCTCCTCTCCCTCTTGGTCCGGCCAGGGGATCCCTGGTGGTGCGGGATCTGACGGTGCGTTACGGCAGCCTGCAGGTGCTGCAAGGGATCCAAGCTGAAATCGCGCCGGGCCGCGTCACGGGCATCCTCGGGCCCAACGGGGCCGGCAAAAGCACCTTTCTCAAGGGGCTGTTGGGGTTGGTGCCGCTGGAACGGGGGGAAGTGCGCTACGGTGGGCAAGCGCTGTGGGGAGAGCAAGTGGCCTATGTACCCCAGCGCTCGGCCATCGACTGGTCGTTTCCCGCCACGGTGTGGGATGTGGTGTTGATGGGGCAGGTGAGAGCTGCTGGCTGGTTTCGCCGCATCGGGAAAAAGGGGCAGCAGCGGGCTGCTCAAGCCCTGGAGCGGGTGGGGATGGGGGCCTACCGGGATCGCCCCATTGGAAAGCTGTCGGGGGGACAGCAGCAGCGGGTGTTCCTGGCGCGGGCCTTGGCGCAAGAAGCGGAGATCTACGCCCTTGACGAACCCTTTGCCGGGATCGACCAGCCCAGCGAAGCTATTTTGTTCCAAGTGTTGCGGGAGCTGGCAGATGCCGGCCACATCGTGATGGTGGTGCACCACGATTTGGGGCAGGCCCGGGCCTACTTCGACGAAGTGCTCCTCCTCAACCGTGTCTTAATTGCCCAGGGATCCCCGCGGGAGGTGTTGCAGCCAGCGGTGTTGCAGCGGGCCTATGGCCGAGCCCTGCTGCTGGACTCAGCTGCCTAGGGAGAGTTTGAGGTCAACAACGTTATGGAATGGCTCTGGCACAGCCTGGCGGATCCCTTGAGTTTTGCCTTCATGCAACGGGCTCTGCTGGTGGCGGTGGCCGTCGGCATTCTCTGTGCCGTGGTGGGCAGCTATCTGCTGGTGCAAAGCTTGGCCCTCCTGGGGGATGCCATCAGCCATTCGCTGCTGCCGGGCCTGGCCATTGCCTACATGCTGGGCCTCAACCTGTTTGTGGGAGCCTTTGTGGCCGGTCTCCTCAGCGCCCTCTTAATTCAATGGATCCGCTCCGCCAGCCCCCTCAAGCCGGATGCAGCCATGGGGATCGTCTTTTCGGCCTTTTTTGCCTTGGGGATCCTGTTGATCACTTTGATCCAACGGCGGGCTCGCATCGATCTCAACCACTTCCTCTTCGGCAACCTCCTGGGGGTGAATGCTGTCGATGTGCTGACAGTGGTGGGCATCACCCTTTTGGTGTTGGGGTTAGTGGCCCTCTTCTTCAAGGAATTGACCTTTTACAGCTTCGATCCCTTGGGGGCCAAAGCAGCCGGCCTGCCCACCGAGCGGCTGGGGTGGGGGCTGATGGTGCTCACTTCCCTGACGTTGGTGGCCAGCATGAAGGCAGTGGGCGTGCTCTTAGTGTTGGCCATGCTGATCACGCCAGCGGCAACCGCCTATCTGGTGGTGCCTCGATTGCACCAGGTGATGCTGCTGGGATCCCTATTTGGGGTGAGCGCCAGCCTGCTGGGGATGTACGCCAGCTACTACCTCAATGTGGCCTCCGGCCCGGCCATCGTCCTGGTGGCCTCCGCCTGGTTTAGCCTGGCCTTTCTGGGCAGAGTGTTCTCAGAAACGCGCTAGAAACCAGGGATCGCAGGTCGGGATCCCTGGTTCGAACCTCATCTGAGAGAGGGTAGAAAGCGGTAGGTAGTCAACTCAGAAGCGGGAAGAGCGGCCATCCCGACTGCCGCCTGCACCGGCCTGCCGAGGCAACGCCTTGTTGACCCTCAAATCCCGGCCCATCCAAGTAGCACCGTCCAGCTCGTCGATGGCCTTTTGCTCATCGGCTTCGTTTTCCAGTTCCACAAAGGCAAAACCTCGCTTACGGCCAGTCTCCCGATCCACCGGCAGCTTAATTTGCTTAACGGTGCCGTATTCGGCGAACACAAGTCGCAGGTCTTCTTCGCTGGCCTTGAAGGACAAATTACCTACAAAAATGGTCATGGTGTAGCAAACTCCGAACCTTACCCTTTAGCGTTCAGTTCGGAGGCTCACCTGGTTAAACCATTCGCTCAATCCGAACCTCATGCCAACCACATCTTAGTCTTCCCAATGGCATTTGCAAAGCCATCCTTGCAGCTTTTTGTCCGAGAATTGGGAGAACTTTTGTAGCAAGATGGAAACTCAGGATCCTAACCTTCATGGGCGATTGCTTTGGCCCAACGGTTGGCGTTTGGGAGTGCCGGGAGAGCGGGGATAAGGAGGCGGTGTTGGGGCCACTTTCTCCAGCAGTAGGCAGTGGCGCACCCCACGGCTGCGGGGTGTGGTGAAGGCTTCTACATGGATCAGTTTTCCGCCCAGGAGCTCAAGGGCCTGCTCCAAAGTTTGGGCTTCTGCCTCGGTCCAATGGCCGCGATAGAGGATGGCGCGTCCCCCCACCTTGAGCAGTGGCAGACAATACTCGGCGCAGATCTCCGCCGAGGCCAAAGCCCTGGCCAGAGCGACATCATAGCTGCCCCGTTCCTGCCGGATTTGTCCCCAGATTTCGGCCCGTTGAGCCACCGCCCGCGCTTGGGTGAGGGAGAGCCTTTGCAAGGTGTCCTGTACAAAGGCAATCTTGCGTTGGGTGCTGTCCAGCAGGGTAAAGCGGGTTTGGGGCAGGGCAATTTGGGCCGGGATCCCTGGAAACCCTGCCCCGGTGCCGATGTCGATCCCCCGCCAGGGCTGAGCTTGGATTGCCTCCCAGGATCCCAGCAGGCGTAGGCCCCGCAGCGAATCCCACAGGTGTTTCTCCCAAAAGTCGATGGGATCGGTGATGCGGGTCAGGTTCTGGGTTCGGTTTCCGGCCATCACCAAGGGATAGAGCTGTTGCAGTTGCTGCTGCTGCTGCTCAGAGGGCTGCCAACCCAGATCCGCCAGCCAGCTTTCCCACAGGGCCTTGAGCTCTGGAGGCTCAGAGGAAGGAGCGTCAGCCTTGTTCATCCCAGGGATCCCAGTTTCAATCCAGCGGGGATGGCTCTGTCGGCCCAGCCTTTCAGCTCTTGGGTCAAGCCCTGCAAAGAACGGTCGGTGCCCAGCAGCTCTTGGTTTAAGCAAACCAACTCCTGCAAATCCAGCTCCTGACAGCTGGCCCAATCTTCCGCCAGCAAGTTAATCGGCTGCGGCTGAGCCTGAAGCAACTGATGAGAGGCCAACTCCAGCTCTACATTCAAAAGCACCTGCTCCAACCGCTCTACCCGCTCCTGCATTTGCGCCAGCAGGGCTGCCAACTGCTGACAGCAATGGTGAACCCGCTGAGCATAGACCTTGAGCGGCAGGGTCAGCGGCAGCAACGACTCAGACAACAGTTGAATCAGGTGCTGGGCCTCCAGTTCTTCCAGTTGCAGGTCTTGCCAAATGGCGTGGTAAAGATGGAGCGAAAGACGACAGGTTTCCAGGCGCTGGTAGCAGGGCTGTAATACAGAACCGCGCAGCTCCTGCAGATAGTCGGCCCACAGTTGCCCAGCCTCTACTACCCAACCTGTCTGGAAAAAACTCCACCCCTGGGCCAACAGCCAACTGATCAACAGGCCTGCCAACAATTGGTTTTTTTGTCGCAACAGGAAAGGCGAAAGGTGCTCTCCCCAAACGGCTAACCCCAGCCAGATCAGGGCAGCCAAAGTCAAATGGGGCAAGCTGATCATCTCGGCCAACAGCTGGGCAGACCAGCGCTGGCGCAGCATCCAGATCACCCCGGCGCCCAAGCTGTACAGCCCTCCCCCCAACAGCGGGATCAACACCAGCCACAGGGGTTGTCCCCTCCACAGGTGCGATAGTGACCCATCTTCGCCCAGCGCATCCCAACTGAGCAAGTACAAAGCCAGCAGAGCCAAAACCACGACCCAGCCCTGCTGTCGCTTGAGACGGCGGGCTAGAAGACGACGGCGGCGGCGCAGATAGGTTTGAAAGGACTCGGCAACAATCGACATAAAAAAATGGCACTGCGGATCCCTACCAATACCCCCACCGGCCTGGAGCGCTCCTTCACGATCATAAGTCTTAACTTTGCTAGGTCATCTGGCTTCTGTATTGCGTTGTTGGCGGGAGTCATGCCCAGCCGGTGGCCAGCTTTTTCAGGGGCTCATCAGGCGGTTTTTCGGCGAGACTCCTCCGAGAAGCGCTGTTTTCTCGGCAAGCCTGACAGAGGCTTTTTAGAGCAGGCAGCCGCGTGCAAGCTCTCCACCCCTGTTACCATAGAAGAGCCCTTAATGTTTCTTTCGTATCCATCGTAGCCATAGCCAAGCTAGTCTCTTGGACCGGCTTTTTTATTGTGCACTGTGCCAGGTTTTGTGATCCCTTCTGCATCTCCTCCCAGTTCCGGCCTTTCCCCCCTCGAAGTGCAGCGCCAGATGATCGTCATTCTCGATTTTGGATCCCAGTACTCTGAGCTGATTGCCCGCCGCATTCGCGAAACCCACGTCTATTCGGAAATCCTTTCCTATCGCACCACTGCTGAGCAACTGCGGCAACTGCAACCGCAGGGCATTATCCTCTCCGGGGGCCCCAACTCGGTGTATGAGCCAGCCGCTCCGGTGTGTGACCCCGAGATTTGGAACCTAGGGATCCCGGTTCTGGGGGTGTGCTACGGCATGCAACTCATGGTGCAGCAGTTGGGGGGCAAGGTGGAAGCAGCCCAGAAGGGGGAATATGGCCGTGCCGCTCTGCACATTTTGGATCCCACCGACCTGCTCACCAACCTGCCGGAAAACAGCATCATGTGGATGAGCCACGGGGATTCGGTTACCGAACTGCCGCCGGGCTTTCACACCTTGGCCTCTACCGACAACACCCCCTGTGCCGCCATTGCCGATCCAAGGCGTCGTCTCTACGGGGTGCAATTTCATCCGGAGGTGGCCCACTCAGAGGCTGGCGCCTTTCTCATCCGCAACTTTGTCTATCACATCTGCGGTTGCGAGCCCACCTGGACAACGGCAGCTTTTCTGGAGGAAGCCATTCGAGAGGTACGTGCCCGTGTGGGCAATAAGAAGGTGCTGTTGGCCCTCTCGGGGGGGGTAGACAGCTCTACTTTGGCTTTTCTGCTGCACAAGGCCATCGGCGACCAGCTCACCTGCGTGTTCATCGACCAAGGGTTTATGCGCAAGGACGAGCCCCAGCGGCTGCTGCGCCTTTTCCAAGAGCAATTTCACATTCCCGTCCACTACGTGGATGGCCAGGAGCGGTTTCTCCGGCAGTTGCAGGGGGTTACCGATCCCGAAGAAAAACGCAAACGAATTGGGGCAGAGTTTATTCGCGTGTTTGAGGAAGAATCCCAGCGGCTGGGTCCTTTTGAGTACTTAGCCCAAGGCACTCTCTACCCAGACGTGATCGAGTCTGCCAATACCCATGTGGATCCGGTTACTGGAGAACGCATTGCCGTCAAGATCAAAAGCCATCACAATGTCGGCGGCCTGCCCGAAAATCTGCGCTTTAAGCTGGTAGAGCCTTTGCGCAAGCTCTTCAAAGACGAGGTGCGGCAACTGGCCCGCTCTTTGGGTCTGCCGGAAGAGATTGTGGGCCGCCATCCTTTTCCGGGGCCGGGGCTGGCCATCCGCATTGTAGGCGAGGTTACCAAAGAACGGCTGGAAACCCTGCGAGAAGCGGACATGATCGTGCGGCAGGAGATCAACCGCTCCGGCTACTATCCCAAACTTTGGCAAGCCTTTGCCGTGCTGCTGCCAGAGGTGCGGTCGGTGGGGGTGATGGGGGATAAGCGCACCTATGCCTGCCCGGTGGTGGTGCGGCTGGTTACCAGCGAAGACGGTATGACCGCCGATTGGGCGCGAGTTCCCTACGACCTCTTGGCCACCATTTCCAACCGCATCGTCAACGAGGTGCCCGGCATCAACCGCGTGGTTTACGACATCACCTCCAAGCCCCCTGGCACCATCGAGTGGGAGTAGGCGGGATCCCTTGCGTCTGGCCTCGATTCCCGGCTGGATCGATGGCTACCTATGGCCAGCTTCCGGCAGGGAATAGGAAGGGCTTGAGCTGAAGGGCTGAGCGGCTTGGACTTCCATTCGGGCCAAAGTCGTAGCGGCATCCGCCAGTTGCAGAGCAAGGTTGGCACGGCTAATCGGATCCCGGGCATTCCAGAGATCCTGTCCCAAACAAAACACCCGATAGCGAAAGGCTTTGATCGAGCGCGATGGGATGACCTTGACAGTCATGGCTACAACCTCTTCTCCACAGAGACGTGAATAGTCAGCAGAACCCGCTCGGGCTCAAGGTAAACAAATGTTACCAAAACAACCTCGTCCTCAGAGGTAATGCTTACCGGGCAGGTGGCTTTCGGGGGTTCCACCCGTTCATGCCGTACCCCCACAGTGTATTCTCCAATTGGCAGGTCATCAAATCCAGCGTCCGCATAGATCAGCTCAATGGTTTCTTCTGCAATCAACTGCCCCTCTCGCTCCAGGAAACTGAGAAAAGGGATCCCATCGATAGAGGTGAGCGCGTTGTTGGCCTGATTGCGGATCATCACAAAGATGTCGGACATGGAGAGTGGGCCATCACCTCAGGGCTTCATGATCGAGGCTGCTGGAACATTGCCCGACTGTTTTGAGCCTGGACTGCCGCCAATCCCTGATTCAGCGACCAAACCCTCGACCCCGCGTGGCCGGACGGGCAATACAGGCCTGGAGTTTTTCCCGCAACCGGGCTGTATCGAGCCGCTGACCGATGAGCACCAACTGGTTTTTGGGCTGGCGAGGCCACTCATCGCTGCTGAGGGTATAGCGCCGACCGCTGAGGTGAAAGATATGTCGCTCTGGGCTTTCCTCGAACCACAACACCCCTTTGGCACGAAAGACTGCATCGGGCAACTCGTTGAGAAAATTTTGGAAAGCATCCAAAGAGAAGGGCTGATCGCTCTCAAAGGCTAGGGAGTTAAAGCCGTCAGCCTCGATGTGGCTGTGATGGGAGTGGTGGTGGTCATGATCGTGCTCATGGTCATGGTGGTCGTGACTGTCGTGATCATGGGCTTCTTCTTGGGGCAAGGAACTGGCCTGAAACAAATCGGTATCCAAGATCAGCTCCAGGGGGACTGCGCTGTTGACGGTGCGCAAAATGCGGGCATCTTCTTTGATCTCGCGGATGCGTTTTTCCAGACGCTCGATTTCAGCTTCCTCGACCAGATCGGTTTTGTTGAGGAGAATCACATCCCCATAGGCAATTTGGCTGTAGGCCACGTTGCTGTTGAACAGATCGGGGGCAAAGTTGGTGGCATCTACCAGGGTGATAATCGAGTCTAGCCGCGTCAGATCTCGCAATTCTGGCCCCAAAAAGGTGAGGGCCACCGGCAAGGGATCCGCCAATCCCGTAGTCTCCACCACCAGGTAGTCGATCTTGTCGGAACGTTCCATCAACCGCAACACGCTTTCGGCGATGTCGTCCCGGATGGTGCAGCAGATGCAGCCGTTGTTCAGCTCCACCAAGTCTTCTTCGCTGGAGACGATCAGTTCCGCATCGATGCTGATCTCGCCGAATTCGTTGACCAGCACCGCTGTGCGCATCCCTTTCTGGTTGTTGAGGATGTGGTTGAGAAGGGTGGTTTTCCCACTGCCCAAAAAACCTGTGATGATGGTGACAGGTAAGCCTCGCTTAGGCACTTCGATGGTTGCGGTCATAGAGTGGCAGTGATCCGATATAGAGGGAACTCTTCCACTTTACCCTCATTGCCCTTGTCCCCTGAGGCCGGGTGAACCTCTCAGATGCGGTCGGTAGAGCCTTTGCGCCTCGGCATTGGCGGCGTCGCCAGTGTGGCCCTGGCTCTCCCAACTCGGCGGCCTCTCTCTTTCTGGCTTACTCTTCAGGGTCAGATTGCTTCCTCTAATCCCCTGGCCCTGAAAGTAGGGTTATTTCGATTCAAACTGGGACAATGCACCCAACACCTAAAACGTTGAACGCAGGGGGCCAGAGAGCTGTTCTCAGTGGCCCACGGGTCTCACCCTAACCTGAAGTGACTATCGATAACATCCCTAGGTAGACTATAGTGCTGACCCACCCCAGCTTGGCCTGTCGGGATGCCTACCTGTCCTGGGTTACTTCCACCTGGTTGCCCGGCTCTAGGCTGACGCGGAACTGTTGGGCGCCTGTTGGCAAGGGATCCGGTGTCAGATCGGGCAGGTTGGCAAAGGGGGTTTCGGCGCGACGCTCCCGGGCCAGCGCATCCTCCGGCTCGGCGGCCAGGGGGGATCCCGTCCTATCCACCGTTACCCGGTAGACCAAGCTCTCTGGCCAATCGGGGGGAGACTGCCACTGCTCTGCCAAAATGTCTCGCAGACGGGAAAGGGGATCCGCCCCTGCTGCCTCTCTTCCCGCTGTTGGGTCAGATTCTTGGAGGGATGTGGCCAAAGGCTGCGATTGACCCGTCAAGGCAGGTATGGTGAGCTGCTCTTGCGGGGAAGGGGAACCTGTGGGATCCCTAGGGGGGCGACTGGCCCAGATCCCAACACCGGCCACAACTGCGATCCCGCCCACCAGCAGGGCAGCGATCCCGGTGGGCTGTCGATACCAAGCCCGCGTCACCGGAGTTCCCAGATTGGCCAGTTGGGGAATGTCATCCGCCACCTGGGAGAGGTTCTCCAGCAGGTCGTACAACTGCGTCATCGACAAATCCACCTGCGCGATGCGATCTTCCCCTTGGCGCACCGTGAGGCGATGAAAAATAAAATCAAGCGGACGGATGGCAACGGTACCGCTGAAGGTTCCCTTGGGTTCCCCACTCAAGTGGGATCCCACGTAGCGGTCGATTACAGTGATCAAATCGTTGAGCCAAACGTTATCGCCGTGTAAAGTTTTGACTGTCTCCCCCTGGCGGATTTCCAACTGACACTCGAAGCTGCGCTGGATGGCTTGCAGCGGCGGCGTTGCAGAGGAGTCTGAAGAATTGGAATCGGCAGGGGCTTCTCCCCGTACAGTCAGCGTAGAAGTGGGTTGTTGATAGGTGTGGCTAATCAGGGTGAGGCTGGGCATGGCAACTGCGGGCGAACAACACGGGTAGAGGGCTACAGAGGCGATAACAGAGGTGATAATTGACGAAACTGCCTCAAGAAGAGGGTGAGGTATCGGGGCCGGAGCTGTGGGCTACCCCCTCTTCTTCCAGATCGCTGCCGGCAGGCAAATCCATCTCAGGACGGCTGAGCAAGGCTTTCCACAGGCGCTGAGCGCCTTTCGGGCTACTGTAGAACATCAGCTCAATCAAGATGCGCAGGGCCAGCTCGGTGAGGCTATTCTCATCGCGCACGTCCCCATCCACCATGCGGCTGCGGTAGTGAGAGAGGAATTCATCCAAGTAATCTCCCACCAGCGGCTGACGGAAGGGGCTGAGCTCTTGATCGACAGCGGCTTCCAGTTGCTCCAAGGTGCTGCGGATACGGGCTTGTTGCTGAGCAGCCAGATAGGCAATCACCATCACCAGGGCGCGGGCCTCTTCGATATCGACCTTTTTGCGCCCACCGCTGCTGCGGCGCAAGGGGTTAGCATTGCGCAGTCGCCAGAGGGTCACCCGGTCGCCAATCTGCTCTTCCAAGTTGAGGGCTTTGGCTGCGGCCAGAACCGCTTCGGAACTTTCTCCGCTCAGGGACTCCAACCCCAGCAGTAGCAAGTCCAACTGGGCTTTGATGGTACCGGTGGCTGTGTTCAGGCCAACGGGCCGACTGTCTAACTGAATGTGCTTGTGTTCCACCGTCACGCTGTCAATGGGAGCTTTGGGTTTCGACGAAACTCTATGATCTCCTGTCCAAGCCAAACCTGCAACCTACCTCCCTGCGCTCTAGTCTAAAAGACTTTGGGCATGCTAGACTGCTCGCCAGCCTGCCGAGAGTTGAGCTCTCAGGGTTCTTCCCCAAAACGGGGTAACTCTGGATGCATCTTAGACCAATAAGAATGGGTTTTCTGGGCCGGTTTCTGTTTCGGCAACACCCCTACTCCTAGCTGAACTTGGGCTTTTGGACTCAGGGGGATGGCTACTTATAATGGGGAAAGCAGCTGCTGCTTTGGCCTTTAAGAGCTAAGTGACTACCCACCTTTATTGAGTTTCCCTTTTGTTGACACCAGCGACTCTAGGTGCAGCTTGATTCATCATGGCCTCTTCTGCTCGCTGCAGTACTCAGCCTGTCCCTGTTCACTGGGTCTTGATCTTCAGGGATCGATTGGGGCAGAGGGGGGTTGTTCTGGATAGTATCTATTACTCAGTGGGACGGTCTAAAGACAATCATATTCGCCTTTACGATCCCTGCGTCTCTCGGAAACACGCTTCCCTCATCCGCATCCCAGGTTCAGGGCCAACTGCACAGGGATCCCTGCAGTACAGCTACATGGTATTCGATGGCAGTCCGGGATCCAGGCCCAGCACCAATGGCCTATTCGTCAACGGAAAACGGGTTTTGTCCCATCGCCTTCAGCTCCTAGATAAGATAAGGTTTGGGCCGAACGTAACAGCAATTGTGGAGACAACGGATCGACTCAGCCCGGAAACCCTAGCCAAGTTATTGCAGCCTCTGGATGCTGCTAGCTCTACATCCCCATCCACCTTTGATTTTAATAAAGACACGGAGCCGAACCCGGAAAACCTGGCTCAGCCAGAGGAAGAGGATTTCACTGTTGCCTAAGCCAACCCAACCAGTCTTCTGAATCCTCCTGTGCCCCCCATCCCACCTGCTCTGAGCGGCTACTGGCAAAATGCCTTTGACCTAGAAGCCCATCTGGGATCCTTCCTGGGCCTTGGGGCTGCCGATCTGCGGGAGAAACTGCGGGCAGGGCAGCAGCAATTGGCGGAGTTGGGCCGGCGAGACTTTGGCTGGGATCGGGCAGATGCGTTTTATCGGGATCAGGTGAGATCCGCCTATCTGCTGGATTTGGCGGCTTGGCACCTGAGCAGCACCGACTACATCGGCGATACCTTACGCCTGGTGGCGGATCATGCCCGCGGGTTGGTGTTGGATTTTGGCGGCGGCATCGGCACCCATGCTATCGGGGCGGCCCTCTGCGCAGCGGTGGATCAGGTGATCTTCTGGGATATCAACCCCATCCATCGGCAGTTTGTGCAATGGCGGGCGGAAAAGCTGGGCTTAACCGAGCGCATCCACTGTCCAGAAAACTTCCCAGAAGAGATCTTTTTTGACACGGTCATCTGCTTCGATGTGGTGGAACATCTGGCGGATCCGGCAGCGCAGTTGCGGCAGTTTTACGACTGGCTCAAGCCGTCAGGTAAGCTTTTGATCAACTGGTACTTTTTCAAGGGGTTTAACGGCGAGTTTCCTTTTCACCTGGACGACCCGCAAAAGGTAGAGCAATTCTTTCAGGTGCTGCAAAGCTGTTTTTTGGAGGTGTTTCACCCCTATTTCATTACCGCCCGCTGTTACCGCAAGTGGGATAAAAGCTGAGATTGGAGAAAACCAAGGTGCTGCGCTATTTGCGGATATTGTGGCTGTTTTGGAGCACCTCAATCGCGGCAGAAATGGAGTACCGTGCCAATTTTTTCTTTGCCAGCCTCAGCAGTCTGGGTGGCTTGGGATCCGCTCTGTTTGGGCTGTCGTTGTTTTACCAGCAGGGGCACCGGCTGGGCGGTTGGAGTTGGCCGGAAGCCCTCATCGTGTTGGGGGTGTTCACCATTCTGCAGGGGGTGTCGGCCAGTCTCTTTAACGTCAACCTCAATCGCATTGTGCAGCAGGTGCAGGAAGGCACCTTGGATTTTGTTTTGCTAAAGCCAATAAGCAGCCAGTTTTGGCTGTCGGCCAGGGTGTTTTCCCCCTGGGGCCTGGTAGATATCGGCTTTGGCCTGTTGCTGATTCTCTACGCCGGGATCCAGCTCCATTTGCCTGCTTGGGCCTATGCTCTGGGGCTGCTGCCTCTGCTGCTGGGGCTGATCATCCTCTACAGCCTCTGGTTTATGTTGGGAGCCACCAGCATTTGGTTTGTCAAAATCTACAACGTCACCGAGGTGCTGCGGGGCCTAGTAGAGGCAGGACGATTTCCGATAGTGGCCTATCCGGTGGCCTACCGCGTGTTTTTCACCTTCGTCGTGCCGGTGGCTTTCTTGACCACCATCCCGGCGGAGACCCTGCTGGGGCGAGCCCAATGGCCGTGGCTGCTGGGATCCGCTCTGCTGGCGGCGGGGCTGTTGTGGGGATCCCATCTCTTCTGGCGCTTTGCCCTGCGCTTCTACACCAGCGCTTCCAGTTAAAGTCTGGGCCAAAAAGCTTGGATCCCACGCATCCGAGTTTCCAGGAGTTGAGTAATTTCTACAGACGCGCCCCATGCGCTGCCATCGCGGAGAACAACTGCCTTCTCCTTCACAAGGCAGAGGGGATCGCAGAGTTCTCTGGGTTGAGGGCAAAAAAGTTTTCACTGCAGCGCTTTGCAGCCACAGGCTCTGTGGTTTAGGGGGGCTTGTCTGTCAGTGGTTTTGATGGTTTGTCGATCTTTTGAGGAGCCTGTTCAATGCACAAACACACAAGCTTTGTAGCAGCATCTGTGATAGCCGGCAGTTTTGCTCTCTTGGGCTGTGGCAGCAGCACTTCGTCTTCGATGATGCCTTCCCAAGCGGATTTGGTGGCTTTGAGCGGCGGCAACCGCCTCACTTTCATCCGCTCTGCCGATGCCTTTGTGCAGGGATCCCTGACGGTAACAGGAGTGAACGGCAACCTCATTGGTATCGATGTGCGCCCTGCCAACCGACTGCTCTATGGACTCACCGACACCAGCATCCTTTACACCATCAACTTGCAGACCGGTGCCGCTACCGTGGCCAGCACTCTGTCGGTTCCCTTCACCGCGGGCACGCTTTCTGGCATGGATTTCAACCGTTCCGCAACTCATGGTCGTTTATTTCACCGCCCAGGATGAACTAAACAACCGGTTGCTTCCTGCTTCTACGACCCTTACCTAGCTGAGCTTTTGACCCAACCCCGGCAGAGGAATCTCCACAGGCGCGACTTCCCCCAGAACTTGAGGTAGAGTTAGCAAAGCTAACTAGATCGGTGGTAACAAAAACCGTAGCTGCCGTCAACTTGCCGTGAACCTAGAACCGCTCAAATAAACGATGATAAAAACAGCAGCTGCTGTTAACCCCCCAACGATGGGGTTCAGGTGCCCATTGGCCCCCTGGGGGTGAACTTCGGCCCTGTGGGTGGGTTTGACATCCGTACTGCTGATGGAGTGGATACCGGCTTTGCCATCGGCGGCTCCACCTTGTATCGAATTGACCTAAACACCGGTCGGGCCACATCCCTGGGCACCCTGCCGGGTGGGCCGTTCTTTGGCTTGGCCGCCCTCTAGGAAAGCCGATTCCCATTTGCCTATCTAAATTAAATTAAATCAAGGTTAATCAACATTAATCAATGTTTTGGATTCATTGATTTGGAACCAATTGTTGGAATCGTTTTGAGATCGTTGCTGCTGTTGATCCTTGACCCGGCCCGATCCCAGCTCAGGATTGGGCCTTCTATCTCCCCTTAGCTCGGGGTTGACCTCCGCCTATGCAGACGATAAATTATGAGAGCCGCTGCCCTGCTTGGATTACTCTGGGCGATGCTTGTGCCTCTGCAGTTTCTTTCTCTTTTCCATCCCGTTTCCTCTTCCCACTCATGAAGATCGAGGGTGACAAAGCTGAGGAATCCCTGCAGGAAAAAACCGATGCAGAGGTGTTTGCAGCCCTAAAAGCAGGCCGGTCACAAGCTCTGGCCATTCTCTACGACCGACATGCCGGCTTGGTGTACGGAATTGCCTGCAAAATGCTGGGCAGTACTGCCGAAGCCGAAGATCTCACCCAGGATATTTTTTTGAACTTGGCTCGTTCCTCCTTTGATCCCAGACGGGGATCCCTGCGCACCTACCTGAGCATCTTGGCTCGCTCTCGCTGTTTGGATCGGCTGCGCTCTTGGCGGAATCGACAGCGCTCCCTGGAACAGGGCAGAGTGGAATTGCAGGGTAGTCCTGCTGCGGATCCCACCTTGGAGCAGTTGGCTCAAGCAGAGCAGGTGGTTGAGGTGCAAACGGCTTTGGCCGAGTTGTCCGAAAGTCAGCGGCAAGTCTTAAAGATGGCCTATTACGAAGGCATGAGCCAAACGGAAATTGCCAAGCAACTGGATCTGCCTTTGGGAACGGTCAAAGCCAGAGCCCGGCGGGGTTTGCTGCGGCTGCGCGAGTTGTTGGGAGGCCCCTCATGAAAGCCGAATCTGTGTCTCCCGAAGAACTGCAACTGTGGCTGGCAGGCTATGTGCTGGGGGATCTCTCCCCGGAAGAGGCCGACCGGCTGGAAGCCTTGCTCAAGCTGCGCCCGGAGCTGCACCGAGAACTGCAAGCGTTGCAACGGGCGTTGGAGACAGCCTACGGCGTGGAGGAAAAGCAACCTCCCCCCGCCCTGCGGGCTTCTCTGTTGCAGGCACATGCGGAGCAGGCAGCCCAACCGATGCGCACCCCCGCCTGGATTGCCAAGGGATCCCGTCTCTGGCAACGGGGCTTGGGGGCGGTGGCCGCAGGCTTGATCGTCGCTTTGGGGCTGGGGAACCTCTACCTGTGGCGCAGGCTGCAGCTAGCCCAGACGCAAGGGATCCCTGCCGAGGTGTTGACTTATGAGTTGCAGCCGACTGCGGAGAACCTAACCGGCTCGGTCAGGCTTGAGGTGGATCCCCAGCGCTTGCAAGGGCGATTGGTGGCCCAAGGTTTGCCACCTCTGCCGGAAGGCCGGGTCTATGCCCTGTGGGTGGTGGTGGATCCTGAGGCGCCCTTCACCACCGATAGTGCGGGGGCCATCCTCATGGCAGCTTTTCCGGTGGATGAAACAGGAAACCGCCAACAGGAGCTGCGCCTACCGCCGGTGTTTGAATCTGCAGAATGGGTGCGGGCTGTGGCCATTAGCGAAGAGGACAGCGAGCGTCCCCAAGAGCACGAAGGATCCCCCTTGTGGATTTCCGGCTAGGGAAAGCATCGGCAGGCCCATGGATTGGCGTGGCCTGATGGCGTAAATAGGCGATTATTATGCAGATTGATATCCACCCAGTCTTGTGACCCAGACAGAAAACCTTAAGATAAAAGTCGCCACCCGGCGAAGAACTCGGAGGCTACCCCATGGGCGAAGCAAAGCGCCGTAAAACCCGCATCAGCCAAGATCCCGACCAAGAGCTGGTGTTTCCCAACCTCAAAGACATTCCCCTCACCAAAGGGCAAGCTCGCGCGATCTACAATTGGACAACCCGTGGTGCTTGGGCAGGCATTATTCTGCTGGCGATTGTTTGGGTTGTGATCCGATTTGTGGGGCCTGCCTTCGGCTGGTGGCATCTGGTCGGCTAGCCGGCCGGATCCCCTTTAGCATCCTTTGGAGTTTCCGTCTATGCGCTCTTATCTGGCAGCCGCCATTCAAATGACCAGCATTCCCGATCTGGCCAGCAACTTGCAGCAGGCGGAAGAGTGGATCGACTTTGCAGTGCGCCAGGGATGCGAGCTGGTGACGCTACCAGAAAACTTTGCCTTCATGGGGCCGGAAGCCGAGAAAGCCCGCCTTGCTCCTGAGATTGCGGAGCGGGCGGAGGAGTTTTTGGCCAAGATGGCCCAGCGTTACCAAGTATTTATTTTGGGAGGAGGGTATCCTGTGCCGGACGGGCAGGGCAAAGTTTACAACACCGCCGCCCTCTACAGCCCCGATGGCAAAGAGCTGGCCCGTTATCGCAAAATCCACCTGTTCGATGTCAATCTGCCCGACGGCAATACCTACCGCGAGTCGAATACGGTGGTCAGCGGAGATGAGGTGGTCACCTGCGAGCAAGAGCAACTGGGGAACCTCGGTTTGTCGGTCTGCTACGACGTACGCTTTCCAGAGCTGTACCGATCCCTGGTGGATCGCGGAGCCCAGATTTTGCTCATCCCTGCCGCCTTCACGGCCTACACGGGTCGGGATCACTGGCAGGTTTTGCTGCAATGCCGGGCCATTGAGAACACCTGTTACGTGATAGCCCCCGCCCAGGTGGGCACCCACTACGAGCGGCGACAGTGTCACGGCCATGCCATGATCGTGGACCCCTGGGGGACTATCTTGGCGGATGCGGGTGGCGAAAAACCGGGGGTGGCCATTGCTGAAATTAACCCAGAGCGTTTCCAGTTGGTCAGGCGGCAGATGCCTTCCCTACAACACCGTCGGCTGGCCTGCACCGTCACCCGCTAGGGATCCGCTGTGCCTTGGCCCCCCCTGATTCTCTACAGCAAACCCGGCTGCCACCTCTGCGAGAGCTTGGTGGAGAAGTTGCGGCAGATCCCCGAAATCCGTGATCTGGAAGTCCGCGACATCACCTCCAACCCGAGTTGGTGGGAGCAATACCAACTGGAAGTTCCCGTGCTCACCCTGGCAGGGGATCCCGAGCGACCTTTGCCACGTCCTTCCCCTCGGCTGACGGTGAGCCAGTTGCGGGCTTGGCTTGAGAAACAGCTCCGTTGAATTTCTCCTGCTGCTGCCGGAGCTTTCTCTGCCATGCCTATGGAGAGAGCAGCGATTCGCTGCGGGCGGTGTAGCCGGCTTGACGCAGGGCTTCAACAGCGGCTTGGGCATTGTTAACCCAAAATTGGGATCCCATTCTCACCCAAAGGGTATGGGGATGGGCGGTGATGGCAGCCACGACAGGAATGCGATTTTCTTCTTTAATTTCCGAGCGTTGGCGAGCGATTAGCGTCTGTAAACGGTATCGATCCTCCAGTGTCCCAGCAGAGTCGAGAGGGATCTCCACCGTTACCCAACTAACAGATTCAATCGGTTGTAAATCTTCCACAATCAGTTGCACCTGTTCATCCCGCTGATCCACTTTGGCCCAAACCAATAGCCGTTGATCCACCTCCAGGCAACCGCGCAAACGTTCATAGGTTTTGGGGAAGATCACTGCTTCACAACTGCCGGTGAGATCTTCCAGTTGCAAAATGGCCATGCGATCCCCTTTCTTGGTTGTGACATTTTTAATGGCAGTCACCAGGGCGAGAACGCCCACAGAGGCATCGGCTGCGCAGCCGCCCAAGTCAGCTAGGTTTACAGGGGCCAGCAGCCGCGCTTGCTCCTGAATGCGCCGCAGCGGATGATCCGAGACATAAAACCCCAGCAGCTCCCGTTCTAGCCTCAACTTTTCCTGAGGTGGAAAATCCTCGGTAGCCGGCCCACGCGGAGCCTCCACAAATCCATTGCCGGCGCTGCCACTGCTCCCCAGTAGATCGAACAAGCTGGCTTGGCCGATGGCTTTGGACTTGGCTCGCTGCGCTGCCCAACTGAGGATGGGATCCAAATCGGCAATTAGTTGTTTACGATTTCCAGAAATACAATCAAAAGCGCCCGCACAAATCAGGGCCTCCAGGGCACGACGGTTAACAATGCGCAGATCCACCCGCTGGCAAAAATCCGCCAGAGAGGTGAAGGGGCCATCAGCTTGACGGGCAGCCAAAATGTTTTGAATGGCCCCCTCCCCTACATTCTTCACTGCCCCCAGACCAAACAAAATGCTGGATCCCTGGGGAGTAAAGTCCATTCCAGAACGGTTGATATCCGGCGGCTGAATTTGGATCCCAATTGACAAGCAATAGGTAATGTAGCGCTGTACCTTGTCCTGATCTCCCCCCACAGAAGAGAGCAAGGCTGCCATATATTCCGTTGGGTAATTGGCCTTGAGGTAAGCTGTTTGAAAAGTAATCAACCCATAGGCAGTGGAATGCGATTTATTGAAGCAATACTCGGCAAAAGCAACCATTTGATCAAACAATTCTGTGGCAACTTCTTGGCTTACACCCCGCTTGGCTGCCCCCTGCACAAATTGCTCGCGGTGTTTCTCCATCTCGGAGACTTTCTTTTTCCCCATCGCTCGCCGCAGCAGATCGGCTTGGCCTAAGGTGTATCCGGCCATGTCTTGGGCAATGCGCATGATCTGTTCCTGGTAGAGGATGGCTCCGTAGGTATCCTGAAGAATGGGCTTGAGGAGTTCGTGGGCATAGGTTACCGGTTTGCGACCGTGCTTGCGATCGATAAAGTCGGGGATCATTCCCGTATCCAATGGGCCTGGCCGGTACAAGGCCAATACTGAAGAAATATCTTCCAGGTTGGAAGGTTTGAGCTCCCGCACCACCTGCTTCATGCCAGAAGATTCCAGTTGGAAGATCCCTTCCAGCTCTCCCTTTTCCAAAAGCTGGTAGGTTTTCTTGTCGTCTAGGGGTAGGTTATCCAGATCTATATTGACGCCATTGTGTTCTCGGATCAGTTCCACTGCCCGCTGAATCATCGTCAGGTTGCGCAGACCCAAAAAGTCCATCTTCAGCAAGCCCAAAGACTCGATATCTTCCATCGAGTACTGGGTGATAATTTGGCCTTCATTGTTGTACTGCAGAGGCACGATCTCATCTAAGGGATCCTTAGCAATCACCACACCGGCAGCGTGAACCCCGAAGGTTTTGTTGGTGCCCTCCAACAAACGTGCCAGCTCGATCCAGCGGTGGGTGGTTGGGTCTTTCTCGTATTTTTCTTTGAACTCTGGAGCGGGAGTATCCTCGCCAATCATCTCTTCCAATTTTGCGGGCTTGCCTCGGGATACCGGGATCAATTTCGCCATTTTGTCGGCTTCTGAGTAGGGAATGTCTAAGACTCGACCGACATCTTTGAGAATGGCTTTAGAGGTCATGCGGTTAAAGGTGATGATCTGGGCGACTCGCTCTTGGCCGTATTTGCGGGTCACATAGTCGATCAGCTCTCCCCGCCGCTCGATGCAAAAATCCGTATCGATATCCGGCATCGATTGACGTTCTGGATTGAGAAATCGCTCAAACAGTAGGCCGTATTTAACCGGGTCAATGTTGGTAATTTGTAGGGCATAGGCCACCAGGGATCCTGCTGCCGAGCCTCGCCCCGGCCCCACCGGGATCCCCTGCTCGCGGGCATAGCGAACGTAGTCCCAGACCACCAGGAAATAGCTGGAGAAGCCCTTTTGTTGGATGATGTTCAGCTCAAAGCGCAGGCGCTCCTGGTAGTTTTGGGGGATCTGATCCGGCTGAGCAACACCGCAGCGCTTCGCCAGCCCCTGCCAGGCCAATTCTGTGAGATAGCTATCGGCAGAATGGCCCGGTGGAACCGGGTAGTCGGGCATGCGCATTTCCCCAAATAGGTCATAGCCCTCGATCTTTTCCAGCACCTTCAGGGTGTTGGCGATGGCCTCGTCAATCACCTCCTGTTCCAAATGGTCACGGCAGAGACGGCGCATCTCTTCTGGGCTTTTCAGGTATTCGGTTCCGGTGTAGCGAAGGCGATTTTTTTCAGTAAGGGATTTGCCTGTTTGAATGCAGAGCAGCGCATCGTGGGCCTCTACATCCCAGCAGGAAATAAAATGGCTATCGTTGGTGAGGATGATCGGGATCCCCAATTCGCGGGCGATGCGCACCAACTGCACATTGACAAAGCGATCTTCTTGATAACCGTGATCCTGAATCTCGATGTAATAATCATCCCCAAACTGCTCTTGGTACCAAGCGGCAACTTCACGGGCAATTTCTGGCCGCCGCTGCAAAATAGCTTGAGGCACTTCTCCTGCCAAGCAGCCGCTGGTGACGATCAGCCCTTCTTTGTATTGCACCAAATACTCTTTGTTGATGCAGGGGCGAGAGAAAATCCCTTTCCCTTGAATGCCATGTAGATGGGAAATGGTGGTTAGCTTCACTAAGTTTTTGTAGCCCTGGGTATTTTTGGCCAGAACCACTTGGTGATACTTGGGGTACTTGCGGCTTTTGTCGCGGATATCGCCGTTGATTACATACATTTCATTGCCGATGATTGGAGTAATCCCTTTGCTTTTACACAGTTTCACCAGCTCTAACGCCCCATACATGACACCGTGATCCGTCAGGGCCAGCCCCGGCAAACCCATAGCGACCACCTGCTCGATCAGACGCGGCAATTGGCTGGCGCCATCCAAGAGGCTGTATTCGCTGTGGAGATGCAAAGGAACAAAAGACATGGCAACGCTATGGATAGTGGGATCCCTTTAACCTTAACTCAGCGTGTCCATTTCTCGACTGCCTGCAGATGCCGCTACAGTAAAGTCAGCTGATGTTTTTTCCCTTTTCTTGAATCTATGGATGCTCCCATTCGCCTCACCCAGTACTCCCACGGCGGTGGCTGCGGCTGTAAAATTGCCCCGGCCCTGCTGCAACAAATTCTCAGGGATGTGCCCCTGCTATCCCCAAATCCGGCTTTGTTGGTGGGAGCTGAAACCAGCGATGATGCGGCTGTCTATCAACTAAACGACCACCAAGCCCTAATTTTGACCACCGACTTCTTCATGCCGATTGTGGATGAGCCGGTGGATTTTGGTCGGATCGCGGCGACCAATGCCCTTTCCGATGTCTACGCGATGGGGGGCACTCCCATTCTGGCTTTGGCGGTTTTGGGCATGCCGGTCAATACCCTGCCGATGCAGGCCATCCAAGGGATCATGGCCGGAGGGATCCAGGTTTGCCAAGAAGCCGGGATCCCTTTGGCAGGGGGGCACTCCATCGATTCGCCGGAGCCCATCTTCGGCTTGGTGGCAGCAGGTTTGGCCCATCCACACCACATTCGCCGCAATGCCACGGCCCAACCTGGGGACGATCTGATCCTGACCAAGCCGCTGGGGATCGGGGTGATGACCACCGCTCTGAAAAAGGGTCAGCTCAGTGCGGCAGGCTACGCGGAAGTTTTGCAGGTGATGACCCAGCTGAATCGCATCGGCTCGCAACTGGCTCGGCGACCGCAAGTTCACGCCATGACGGATGTAACAGGGTTTGGCCTGCTGGGACACTTGCTGGAAGTCTGTCGCGGCTCCGGGGTGGGGGCCAGTTTGGATCTGGCCTCCATTCCGTTTTTGGCAGAAGCGCTCTCGCTGGCAGAAGCGGGGATCTTCCCAGGGGCGGCTCGTCGCAATTGGCAGGGCTATGAGGGGGTACAGGCAGAATCCCTACCCGAGTGGCAGCAACTGCTGCTGGCAGATCCCCAAACCAGCGGGGGCTTGCTGGTGGCGGTGGATCCCGGCTACACCTCAGACCTCTTGCAAGAGCTGCACAGTGCCGGCTACCCCTACGCCCGTCGCATTGGCCGATGCCAAGCTGGAGACACCAGAATCCATGTTACCGGCAAGATCAGCCTCAGCCCAGCGGCAGCCTGAAGAAGACCCTCTGGCAATACTCACCATGCAAAGTCTCATGCAAAGTCTCGATAGAGGGCTCAGTATGAAGATTGCGTCAAGCAGCTCTGAGAAAGTTAAAGATACCATGTAAGGCAAGGGAAGGTTAGGATATCCTGAGATCTATGAGCGAGCTTCCCCCCAGCCGTAGTCTGGTTCAGCGAGTTGAGCCTGGCCAGCTGATTCGAACCCTCAGCAGTGGGCAATTGCTGATGGTGGATCCCCAGCGGCACAACGCCCTGATCATCTGCAAGACGTTTCATGCTGAGTTTGCCGGGCCAGGCGCTGCGGTGGGGGGGCCATTGGATGTGGAGTCCGGCGGCGTTGTCCCCATTGGGGATGTGGTTTTGCTGCATCCGCAAGACCACCAAGAGCGGCAAAGTGCCTATGCCAAGCGGCTGCACTGGATGCGTTGGCTACAGCAAATCACCGATAATCCTCTGCCGGCGCAACGGGCGCGGATTTTGCTCTTCAGCCTAGAGGAGTTCTTCTCTGCGGATTTGGTCAGCCAATTGCCCGATGACATTTTGGCACGGCTGGTGGGGGTGCTGCCCCAGACGATTGCTGCGGTGCGGATGGAGATGACGGCCCTCTACAGCCCCAGCTATTCCTTGGCAGGCTGAGCTTGTCTTGGACTGGGGAAGGGACTCGTCCTGCCAGCATGAATCGGTGACACCTTGCAGCCCTCTCTGCAACTGGAACAAGACACGATCAGCTACACTGCTGGCATTTGGTTCAACTGGACTCGACTGGAATCTCTGCCTTATGCAGTGGTGGAAACGGCTTCGCCGCAATCGATGGGCCCAAGTAGGAGCTTACATTCTCCTTGTTTTCTACGCCTGCGCCATTTTTGCCGAGTTCGTTGCCCCCTACAGCCCACTGGAATCTCAACCGGGGGGATCCCTTCTGCCGCCCACCGCCATTCACTTTTGGGATGAATCGGGCGCTTGGATTGGGCCCCACGTTTATCCAACTCGCCAGGGGCCGGTGGATCTGGAAACGGGAGAACGCCCGCTCTTGGTGGATACCAGCCGTCCAGCCGGGATCCGCTTGTTTGTGGCCGGTACTCCCTACCGTTGGTTGGGGTTGATCCCCTGGGATCGGCATCTGTTTGGCACCGTCCCGCTGCGGCCTGTTGCAGAAGCAGGACAAGTGGGATCGCAAATCAGCGAAGAGCCACCTGTGGCACGGCTGCACCTGCTGGGCACCGATGATCAAGGTCGGGACTATTTCAGTCGCTTGGTCTATGGCGGGCGCGTCAGCCTATTTATCGGCTTGGTGGGCATTGGCATCTCTTTCCCCATTGGTCTGCTGGTGGGGGCCATATCCGGCTACCTTGGGGGCTGGGTGGATACGCTCCTGATGCGCTTGGCCGAGGTGTTGATGTCGATTCCGACGCTGTATCTGCTGGTGTCGCTGGCAGCGGTGTTGCAGGTGAATCCGCTGACCGGGGTGCCCTTCAGCAATGCCGAGCGCTTCTTGGTGATTGTGGTGATCCTCTCTTTTGTGGGTTGGGCGGGCCTAGCCAGGGTGATTCGTGGGCAGGTGCTGTCCTTGCGAGAGCGGGACTTTGTGCAGGCAGCGCGGGTAGCCGGGGCTGGATCCCTGTACCTGCTGGTGCGGCATATTTTGCCCCAGACAGCCACTTATGTGGTGATCTCGGCAACCTTGGCGGTGCCCGGCTACATTGCGGCAGAGTCGGTGCTGAGCCTCATCGGGTTGGGGATCCAGCAGCCGGATGCCTCTTGGGGCAACATGCTCTCGCTGGCCACCAACGCTTCGGTGATCATCCTACAGCCCTGGCTGGTGCTGGCCCCCACTTTGATGGTGGTGCTGACCTCTCTATCCTTTAACCTGCTGGGGGATGGTTTGCGAGATGCCCTTGATCCTCGGGAAGGGTGAGCTGCTTCCCCATTGCGCCGAGTGAGGGGAATGGAGTGGCCTGCAAATCACCGCTTTCCGTCGGGATAAAGCCGGTTTAGACCCTTGCGAGCCTTAGCATGGACATCCAGGGTGGCATCCATTTTCAGGATCTGCCGGTAAACTTGCTCGGCACGAGCCACTTCCCCTTCCTGTTCCAACTTTTCTCCTAGCTTGAGCAAGTTTTGGGCTGAGAGATCTGCCCAAGGATTCTGTTCGGCTGTTGGCTCCTGCAGTTGCCGCAGCTCTTCTAGGCGCTCTTGCACCATCGGTCGTAACAGCCAAGAGTCATCCAGATCCAAAACCTCTCGGTAGTAGCGCTGGGCCTCTTTAAAGTTCTTTTGCTCGTCGTAGGCTTCCGCCAGTTGTAGCGCCAGTTCCGCTGTGGGCTGATCCTTAAACTGGCGATGCAGTTGGTTCAGTCGCCGCACAAAGGGGGATCCCTGCTGCGGGTTTTTCAAATCCGGGGCGTGCTGAACCGGCAGATAGTCGTCCCTCTCCGCCGATGGTTGAGGGGAAGGGGCAGGCTCTGCAGCTTGAGGTCGAAGGGGCGCTTGGCGGCTGATGCTTTTGGGATCGATGGGGGTGGGCTTGTAAACCCAAATTGGCTGATCCGGAGGAGATGCGGGTGGGGTTGGGCGTGGGATCGGCTGCGGCAAGGGAATGGTCTTGCGATCCGGCGGTTCAGGAGATGGCTGCTTCAGCTCCTCAAGGGTGCTGGGAGGTTTGGGGGCCTGAAATTGAATCGCTTTGGGAGTCTCCCTGCGCTCTTGGGCCAATTCTCGGTACAGAGCGGCCAATTGAAGGTAACCCGCCTCCTCGTAGGCGGTGGCCAGCCAACGGGCATTCTCTGGGCTGGGATCCGCACGATAAGCCCGCCGGAGCAACTGCAAAGCAGTGCCGTAGTTGCGCTCTCGGATGGCTGCCTGCCCCAAACTGGCTGAGCTGGCCCCGGTCGTATCGCTAGCCATAGGTTTCCGTCATGCCTCGCTGTGCGACGATGATAGATCAGTTCTCCCTAGCCAGCCACCTGGGGCAACCTTTGCGACTGGATCCCTTGGCCTTAGCATACCCTTGCCAAGCTGAACGTTGCTTGCCTAGAAGGGTCTCTCTGGAATTGGGTGGCAGACTTCTTTGCCGATATTGATCCGACAATTTGAGAGGACAATTTGATTATTACTGATTATTAAGACATTGAGATCTGGATGTGAGGTTGACTTTCAAGCTAGCTTGTGATCAAGCCTCGAGCAGCGACAGGTTCCGGCGCAAACATGATTCAACAGTTTCGAGAGCGGTACCCTATGGGCAGTTTGCTCACCGAACTGTTGCGTGTGGAAGAAGGGATCTACATTGTCAAAGCCCAGGTGGTGGTGAACAACACGGTTCTGGGCAGTGGTATTGCCGGCTCCAACACAGTAGAAGAAGCGGAAGATGCTGCACTGAAGCGCGCCCTGAACCACGCAGGATTCGGCCATCCCACAACTGCATTAAGCCTGGGTGTGGACACTGCTAGGGTGCCTTATCTGCCAACTCCTGAGTTGGCCAACGGACACGCTCAGTCTTCCCCTGCTTCTCCAGCCCCCGAGTCGATAGGGATCCCTGCAAAGCCAAGTTCCCCAGAGCTGCCCGGTCTAAGTGAGCCGGCGGCCTATGGGGATGACCTATCGGACATCATTGCCCAAACGGATGTGGAGATGCAGCGCATTGGCTGGGGCCGCAAGGAAGGACAAGAGTTTTTGGAACGTCGCTTTCAGAAGAAATCTCGCCACCAACTAAGCGACGCCGAGCTGCGGGAGTTTTTGCGCTACCTAAAACAGCAGCCCTCCCGCCTCAGCAGCGAACCCCGCTTTTGAAGTCTTCTCGGCCTTGCCGCCAAGATCTCGGGATCTGGAGATCTGGCAACTCCTATCTTCCAACTAGGGTTGTTCCGAGCCCGTTCAAGTAGCCTCTGACCCTTGCCCCCGGCCCCTCTGGAAGGGGGAGTTGGGAATCAAGCCAGCCAACTGTTTTACTGCTAGTTGGCTGCTACTTGGAATAAGCCCGTTCTACCGTCGGTGTCTTGCTGCTGCTGAAGCTAGGGCGCACCTACAATCACGCTGGTGTCTTCCATTTGCTTCACGACCGTTTCTCCCCCTTCCGAGAGCACAACCCGTCGCTCTGGCACCGATACTCCGGCCACCTTGGCGGTTTGGTAGTTTTGCCCGGCCTGCACCACAGCGGGAATGACACCTGGGCCAGAAACCAGAGCAAAGGACTCGCCGCCGATCTGTATCATCCCGGAAACCTGTACACTGCGGGCAAACGCAGCTGGGTCGGGGGTAGGCGTTGGGATCGGGGTGGCCACGGCTACAGGCGCTCCATTGCCGTCGCCAGGAGGGGGCAAAACCGGAGGTGGAGGCAGGGGCGGCAGGACAATCTGCGGTTCAGGAGCGCGAATGTTCTGGGGCACAAAGGGATCCACACGGCCAGCCCCACTCAAGGCCCGCTGGGTTTCCTGCTCTCGATCCACTGGCGGGATCAGGCTAGAGGCAGCTTGGGTAGCCTGCAGAAGGGAGGGCACCGGCGGCGGGGGTTGATCGGGGAGGGGCCTGAGGAGCCGGGGGAGGGACTGCAGAAGGGAGGGCACCGGCGGCGGGGGTTGATCGGGGGCGGTCTGGCCAAAGCCGGCAGGCAAGTTCACCGTTTGTTGGCGGGCGAGAGCTTGCATCTGGCTGGCTCCGCGGGCCAAGGTGGCGCTCATATCCTGTTCCCAAGTCCCTGCAGCATTCAGCCGCATGATCACAGGGCTGGTTCCCCCCCGAGACTCCACCCAAATTTCCGCTTCTGTGTCGCTCAATCGCCGCGAGCTGAGGATCCGGGATCCCGGAGCCAAGAGGGGCCGAAGCGCCAGTTCGGCCTCAGGAACAGCCTGTTCGTTGGCCAGAGCCGGGAACCAACGGGGGGCCAAAAACGCAACGCCCCCTGCCAACAGCAGGCCGGCTACAAGAAAGCAGGACAATGGGCGAGCAGGCAGCGATTTCAGCATAGAGACCACCGGGAGAGAGCATGACTCTAGTCAATAATAAGCTCAACTATACTGAAAATAATGTATAATATGTTCAGTACGGATTACTACC